>CAZCQC010000288.1:0-7263 GCA_964500155.1 uncultured Rikenellaceae bacterium
TAAGACCGACAAGGATATTGAAGCAGCTCTTAAAGCTGACATCTTTTGCTTTAACTGCGAATCCATTCCTGAAATGGAAGTTATCAATTCATTAGCTGAAATACAGGACAAGGTTGCGACCATAGCACTTAGAATCAATCCATACATTGAGGCGCATACTCATAAATACATTACTACCGGAGTTGCCGAAAGCAAGTTCGGAGTAAATACCTGGGAACTGAAAGAAGTTCTGGAAAAGCTGAAATCACTAAAGAATCTGAACCTTAAAGGTATTCACTTCCATATTGGCTCCCAGATTACTAAAATGTCAGTCTTCAAAAGTCTCTGTTCCAGGATTAATGAGCTGCAGGAGTTCTTTTCATCACACAACATTGACCTTAAAATAATTAATGTCGGTGGTGGATTAGGGATAGATTATTCAAATCCGGAAAAAGCTGCCCGTTTTGAGGATTACTTTTCGATGATCAATGAGTTTGTTAAGTTACGTCAGGGTCAGCATATCCATGCTGAACCGGGACGGTCTCTTGTAGGTCAGTGCGGATCTCTAATATCAAAGGTCCTTTATATAAAAAAAGGAAGTAACACCACCTTTGCAATTATAGATGCCGGTATGACTGATCTGATCAGACCAGCTCTGTACCAGGCAATACATAAAATTGAGAATCTGACTTCAGACGGGAAAGCTGTCAGGTATGATGTCGTTGGACCGGTTTGTGAATCAGCTGATTCCTTCGCAAAGTATATTGAATTGCCTGAAACCAGAAGGGGAGATATAATAGCAATCAGATCTGCCGGAGCTTATGGTGAAGCGATGGCCTCAAGATATAATCTAAGGGATTTGCCGGGAGTGGTATTTTCAGATGAGATTTAACCTCCGAGCAACGCCCCCCTACCCCCTAAAGGGGGTTTATAAGTAAGTCCCCTTTAGGGGATTTAGGGGTAATTTACTTTTGATTCTCTGCCCTCACCTTGCTATGCTTTCTACCATAGAGGAAGTAGATTAAGAACCCAAGGCCCATCCAAACAACAAGCCGCAACCAGGTATCAAGCGGTAAAGCTGCCATCTGTAGAAAACAAATTGCTGCTCCGGCAATCGGAACAAACGGTACCCATGGTGTCTTAAAAGGTCTGTGGATATCGGGTTTCGATTTCCTTAAAACAAGCACACTTATGCATACTATTATGAAAGCGAGCAAGGTTCCTATTGATACCAGTTCCCCGAGAATACTTATGGGAAGTATACCTGCTATAATCATTGCCACTGAGCCTGTAACTATTGTGCTTATATAAGGGGTTTTGAACCGCGGATGGACTTTTGAAAATACCGGTGGCAGCAGCCCGTCTTTTGCCATTGTGAAAAATATCCTTGGCTGGCCGAGAAGCATTACAAGAATCACAGAACTTAATCCGGCAATTGCGGCAATCTTTACAATAGGTCGCAGCCAGAACATCCCTTTACCCATTGCATCAACTCCAACTGCAACCGGATCGGGTACATTCAGCGTAGTATAACTTACAATGCCTGTAAGCACAATGGCAACAAGTATGTAAAGGACAGTTGAAATACCAAGAGAACCCAGAATACCTATCGGCATATCCCTCTGCGGATTTTTAGCTTCCTGTGCAGCTGTCGATACCGCATCGAACCCGATATAGGCAAAGAAAATGACCCCTGCTCCCCTCAGGATACCACTTAATCCGAATTTTCCGAATTCACCCTGGTTTGCTGGTATAAATGGATGCCAGTTTGCCGATTTAACGAACATAAAGCCGATTGCAATAAAAAGAATAATTACTGAGACTTTTGTAATTACCATTATATTATTGAAGTTGGCGGACTCTCTTATCCCTATTACCAGGAGTGTTGACAACAATGCCACGATGAACATGGCTGGCAGATTAAGAATGCAGGTTACATGTGCCAGAGAATCTACACTGATTCCGGATGCAGCAAGGGTCTGGGAAAAAGCATCAGTAAGAGGCTTCCAACCCATTTCAGGGACATTTACCAGAACGGAGCCTGTTGCTCCGGTGAATTGCGCAGGAATGTTAATATTAAGGTCTCTCAGAAAGCTTACAACATAACCTGACCAGCCTACCGACACAGTTGAAGCTGCAAACAGATATTCAAGAATCAGGTCCCATCCTATGATCCAAGCGAGAAACTCTCCGAGTGTTGCATAGGAATATGTGTACGCGCTCCCGGCAATTGGTATCATAGATGCAAATTCTGCATAGCACAAACCTGCAAAACCGCAGGCGAGACCGGAAATTATGAAAGAAACAACAATTGCAGGACCGGCATACTGAGCAGCGGCCTGGCCCGTAAGGACAAAAATGCCCGCTCCTATTATTGCACCGATACCCAGGGTGGTCAGATTCAGCGCTGAAAGTGATCTTTTAAGGCCCCCGGTTTCCTTTGATTCTTCCATCAGCTGACCAAGAGGCTTTGTGAGAAATAATTTACTTTTTGACATCAGATTTATAATAACATTGGTACACAAAGAAAGTCTAGTAGATACAAACGTAACTTTTTTTGCTTAAAATAAATAGTTTTCCAGCTATATGAAGTAAAACTTTATTCAGGGTTACTGCTTTATTATATTATTTTAACAAATTACCGCTACCTTTATCAAAACAATCTTTGCATTCTATGAGAAGAATTTTTTTTCTGACGGTTTTAATAATATTGGTATCCTTATCCTGTGCACCACTAAGCAAATACAGTGATCTTCCCGAAGTAAAAGCCTGGGAAAGCGATATTGAAAAATTTGAACAGCTCGATGTTACCAAGTCCTATCCTTCGGATGCAATACTTTTTGCCGGCAGTTCAAGCATAAGACTCTGGTCAACGATAGGAAAAGATATGACGCCTTATAATGTTATCCAAAGGGGATATGGAGGAGCAAAGCTGAGTGATTTCGCTGTATATGCCGACAGGATTATTTACCCACATCCATGCAAGGCAATTGTTATTTTTATTGCAAACGATATCTCAGGAAATGAAAATGATAAAAGCCCGCTTGAGGTATCACAATTGTTCAGAAAGACTCTGTATATTATCCGGAGAAAATTTGTTGATACTCCGGTTTTCTGGATAAGTGTAACTCCTACTCCTTCAAGATGGGCGGTATGGCCTGAAATAAAAGAAGCAAATGGTATGATAAAAGAGATCTGCGAGAGTCATAGAAACACCTATTTTATCGATACTGAAAAGTATTTTTTTAATTCCAGCGGTCTGCCCCGCAGTGAACTCTTTATTGAGGACAAACTGCATCTGAATACTGAAGGTTATAAAATCTGGTCAGGCATAATCAAGAACGAACTGGATAATGTGCTGGTAAATAAATAAAATTAAATAATAAATCACTGAATGAAAAAATCTATTTCCCGCCGGAAATTTGTTGCAAGTACTATCGGAGCCGGTACCGGAGTATTTATTCTTCCAGATATTTCAGGAATAGCGATCCAGAAATCGGCCAAAGGTATCAAACCGATGATAATAACAAGCCATACTAATGAGACGGGCCGTAATGCCATGGAAGCGGGATGGGAAATCCTTAAGGCTGGTGGCAATGCCGTTGATGCTGTGGAGAAGGCGGCCAATGTAATCGAGGTCGATCCTGAAGATACAAGTGTCGGTTATGGTGGACTGCCCAATGAACATGGCGTTGTTCAGCTCGACTCCTCTTTTATGGATGGAAAGACCTATTCAGCTGGTGCCGTCGCATGTCTGGAAAACATTAAAACCCCTTCATCAGTTGCAAAACTTGTAATGCAGCGTACTGATCATGTTTTGCTTGTCGGAGCCGGAGCTCTTGAATTTGCAAGAGCCTGGGGATTCAGGGAAGAGAATCTGCTGACCGAGAAAGCAAGGAAGATTTGGCTCAGATGGAAAGAAGAGCTTAGTCCTTCGGATGACTGGGGTGTCCCTGAACATCTTCAGAATATCAGAAAGAATGAAGCTTACTGGAAGGACTTTCCTGATATTGAGCATCATTACGGCACTACCAATGTACTTGCCATAGATATCAACGGGGACATAGCAGGATGTACAACAACGAGTGGTATGAGTTTCAAGCTGAACGGCCGCGTTGGTGATTCTCCGATCATAGGGGCAGGCCTGTATGTAGATAACGAGGTCGGGGCTGCCGGTGCCACCGGCCGTGGGGAGGATGTTATAAAGTCCTGTGCCTCATATTACATGCTGCTAAAAATGAAGGAGGGACGCACACCGCAGCAGGCTTGCGAAGATGCCCTTCATATGATTACAGACAGGTACAGGAATGTGAATCCCGGATTTTTTCCCAGCGAGAAGTTTGTAGCTATAAATAAATACGGGGAACTTGGTTGTGCAACTATGATCGGGAAAAATAATCCTCAGATGTCTGTCAGAACTGAAAGCGGCTTCAGTAAGTACGAAGGTATTGTTTCATACCCCGGCAAACCCTGAGACTGATTGCTTCATCTTTTGGGAAAAAGGTAATTTTTTGTACATTTGCACGTTAAATATAATTGGAATCATCTGATTATATAAGTATTGCAGATTTCTAACCGGAACCTGAGAAAGAATTCCGCAATAAAAAATAAATGTATGAAAAGAGCTGCTTATATATGCTTTCTGTTTCTGGCATCCTGTGCTTCTACCAAACAGTCAGGAGTGCAGGAAGATTCACTGATACTGACAAGAAAATATGTTGGTAACTTTGTGGAATACCGGCAGCATATCCCTGAAAAATTCGGAGAACCTTACCTTATCTGGATTAAAACAACAATGGATAGCACCTATGGAAAAATTTCGGCTTTTGCCGAGAGATGTGATTTTAGAATGGGAGACCGGTTGTACATAAAAAGAATTCAGCTTTCACCAGGACCTGTGTCAACATACTGGGAGTACCAGATAGAATCGGATGACAATACTATTTTCTACAAGTTGAGCGAATTCCAGCATGACAGAAAAAACCTAATCAGGAACTGGTTCTGATCCCGATAATCTCTGTAGAAAACAAGTAGAGACGTTGCATGCAACGCCTCTACTACCAATAATCTCAAGGGTCTGAAAAAATTACGTTATTTTTTAATTTCTCTTTTTGCATACAGTTCCTGCCAGCCGGAAGTATCTGATGAAGCTTCAGGTTGTTTCTTCTGCTCAGGTTTCCTCTCCAGTTTCCTGATAACCATCGATACATCACGTCTGCCTTCACCTTTTCCATGCTCTACATAATCAACATATGCAATGAACCTGTTTATCCTGTTAGGTATTATTTCAGAAGTCCGTATAAATCCTATATCGTCTGCCTTTAAAGCATAATTGTCGTGATTTGTTTCCCATACATCAAGATAGTAAACTATATTGTCGAGGTCAGCAAATACAGTTTTACCCTCTAAATCTGTGAAACCCTCATTCACACTATGGGTTTCGTTCTCCCAGTCAGTAAGGGTCGGATACAGGACAACGCTTGCACCTTCAACGGGATACTCATCATAGTATTCAAGAACCTCGACTTCAAGAAGTGTAGGTATTTTAACATTAAGTGAAAGGGAAGCCTCGTCGCTTAATCCGCTGCCTGACCACACCTTAAGGATTACGGTGAAAGTTCCTGTGGAAGTATACCTGTGAATCGGATTTGCTTCATTCGAGATAAAACCATCTCCAAAATCCCATTCAAAACTAGCAACATTTTCTGATTCATTTGTAAACCAGACATCCTCTCCTACTACCGGATCAGCTGGGCTTGCAGAAAAATAAGCCCTGGGCGACATTTCACATGAGAAAAGTATCAGGGGAAGAACAAGTGAGAGAAAAATAATCTTTTTCATGGTGATGATATTTAATAATTCAGTTATATAAATTCAAATTACGTGCCATTATTTAAGACGTGCTGGCTTAAGCTTTTACTACAAAATCATTCAAAAAAAACATTATCTTTGCACTCCAGAAAAATAAAACTGATAATAATGATCAACATAACATTCCCCGATGGCACTGTAAAGCAATACAGCAAAGGCATCAGCAGTATCGAAATAGCTGAACAGATAAGCCCCAGGCTGGCAAAGGAAGTATATGCAGCATCAGTAAACGGAGAAGTAGTTGATCTTACCCGACCGGTTAAGACAGATGCCACCCTGAAACTTCATAAATGGGATGATGAGCAGGGAAAGTATGCATTCTGGCATTCGTCAGCACATTTGCTTGCGGAAGCTCTCGAGAGCCTCTACCCTGGTATTAAATTCGGAATCGGACCGGCCATTGAGAACGGATTCTATTATGATGTGGATCCTGGAGAGGGCAGTACTATTACTGATAATGATCTTCCGGTAATCGAGAACCGTATGAAAGATCTTGCTTCCAAAAACCTTGTCTTTACAAGGAAAGAAGTAAGCAAAAAGGAGGCGCTTGCAATATTTTCGCAAAAAGATGATCAGTACAAAGTTGAGCTGATAGGTGAGCTTGAAGATGGTACAATCTCGCTATATACTCAGGGAGGTTTTACAGATCTATGCCGTGGTCCACATCTCCCATCAACAGAGCCGATCAAGGCCATAAAACTACTTAATGTTGCCGGAGCCTACTGGAGGGGTAACGAAAAGAACAGGATGCTTACCAGGATTTATGGCATAACTTATCCAAAGCAGAAACTTCTCGATGACCACCTTGTATTTCTTGAAGAAGCCAGGAAAAGGGATCACCGTCGGATCGGCAAAGAACTTGAACTATTTACTTTCTCACCAAAGGTCGGAATGGGTCTTCCGTTATGGATGCCAAGGGGGGCTGAATTAAGGCAGAATCTGATTAATTTCATGACCAGAGTTCTTAAAAGAAAAGGCTATGCGATTGTTGCAACACCACATATAGGTGATGTAAACCTTTACAAGACCTCAGGCCATTATGAAAAATACGGTAAAGATTCATTTCAGCCTATGTCGACTCCGCAGGAAGGAGAGCAGTTCATGCTAAAACCGATGAACTGTCCTCACCATTGTGAAATATATAACGCAACGCCACATTCATACAGAGATCTTCCTTACAGGATGGCTGAATTCGGAACTGTATACAGATATGAACAAAGCGGAGAACTTCATGGCCTGACAAGGGTGAGAAGCTTCACCCAGGATGATGCTCATCATTTTTGCAGGCCCGACCAGCTTAAGGAAGAATTCAAAAGCATAATTGATCTGGTTCAATTTATATTTAAAGCTGTGAATTTAAGTGAGTTCACTGCACAGATATCTCTCCGGGATCCTGAAAACAGAGAGAAGTAT
>CAZCQC010000289.1:0-3353 GCA_964500155.1 uncultured Rikenellaceae bacterium
ATCAGCGACGTCGATTCGGTAATGACAGTCAGGGAACTTGCACGGCTGATAAGGCTGAATGGCATTGATTTTACAAATACAGAGAAGGAACCGGCTGATGAACCCTTAAGCGGAAGAAGCTCCTCTGCAGTGCTGGCCGAAGTTTCAGGCGGACTGGCCGAATCTGTCATCCGGTTGCTGTTTTACAAAACAACCGGTAAGGAAATAGACAAACAGCTGTTTAAAAAATTGCATCTATCAGGGACATTCAGGGATTGTTCAATACAGGTTGGTGAAAATGAAATCAGAGTGGCCGTTGTTGATGGACTCACAGGATTGGAAAAGCTCCGGGCGGCACAGGCGGCTGGTACAAAGTATGATCTGGTTGAGGTAATGGTATGCCAGGGCGGATGTGTTCATGGCGGAGGTCTACCGTTCATTAATTCAAAGGATGAACTGAAGGCCAGGGCAAAGCTGGTTTACCTGGCTGATGAAACTGAAGCAATAGTACTTCCCTGTAAATCACCTACGCTGATAAACCTTTATGAAAAACTCTTAAAGGAGAATACGGAGATATCTGATAAGAAAATATTTTATACTCATTTTGAGAAGAGAAATGTATTGTTATAAAACCCCCTGCCCCCTAAAGGGGGTTCTTATAAGTCCCCTTTAGGGGATTTAGGGGTGCAAAAAGGAGGAAATGTTAGTCTACACAATTAAAGAGCTTTGCCGAACATGCTACACTTGCGTCAGGGAGTGTCCGGCCAAAGCTATACGTATTGTCGGAGGCCAGGCAGAAGTAATTGATGAAAGATGCATTGCCTGCGGTAACTGTACGAAGGTTTGCAGCCAGGGAGCAAAGGTTTTTCTGAACACCACCGACCGGGTATTGAATCTTTTAGATAATAACAAAGATTCTGCTGCCATTTTAGCACCAAGCTTCCCTGCAGAGTTCCAGGAATTGGCTGATTACAGGCAACTTATCGGTATGATAAGATCACTGGGCTTCAAACATGTTCTTGAGGTCTCATTCGGGGCTGATCTTGTGGCGGACAGGTATAAAAAGCTTGTTGAAGAGAGCAAGGATTACTATATTTCCTCCGATTGTCCTTCCATCGTAAATTATATCAAACACTATCATCCCAACCTGGTTGATAACCTTGCGCCGATTGTTTCCCCCATGGTGGCAATGAGCAGAGTTGTCCGTTCCAGATATGGAAAGGATGTTAAAATAGTATTTATAGGTCCCTGTGTTGCAAAAAAAGCTGAAAGCTCAGAGATCGATGAAGCCATAACATTCAGTGAGCTGAGAGAACTGTTCGATCTGTTTAAAATAACTCCGGAGAAGAGCCAGCCTTCAGATTTTGATCAGCCTGCAGGAGGGAGAGGCGCCATCTTCCCTGTAACCCGCGGACTACTCCAGACCGCAAATATAAATGATGATGCTATAACAGGTAACATCATAGCTGCAGAAGGCAGGATCGATTTTCAGGGAGCTCTGAAAGAATTTGAAGCCGGACTTATCAGGAACCAGCATATGGAGCTTCTGGCCTGCGAAGGTTGTATTATGGGTCCAGGGTTGTCAAAAAACGGTAAGCAGTATAACCGCCGGGCACTGGTAAGCTCCTATGCTAACCAGAAAATGAAGGTTATTGATTCGGATAGCTGGCAAAAAGCGTTTGACGAATATTCCGATCTCGATCTTACAGTAAGGCACAGATCCGAAGACCGTCGTCCGGAAATAATTGATGAGAGTGGTTTGGCCGACGTTCTTGCCTCTATGGGAAAAATAACGAAGAAAGACGAGCTCGATTGCGGAGCCTGCGGATATGAAACCTGCATCGAACATGCAATTGCGATCAAAAAAGGTCTGGCTGAGGTTGAAATGTGTCTGCCGTTTACAATCGAAAAGCTTCATAAGTCTGTTAAAGATCTGGCTTTGTCGAATGAAAAGCTTTCATCAATGAAACAAGCCCTTAAACAGTCCGAAAAACTGGCACATATGGGCCAGCTTTCGGCCGGAATAGCACATGAGCTGAATAACCCTCTCGGGGTGGTTATGATGTATAGCAATATACTTCTTGATGAGAGTCCCGCTGATGATCCTGTAAGAGAAGATCTGAAACTGATTGTCGAACAGGCAGGCAGATGCAAAAAAATAGTTGGCGGACTTCTTAACTTTGCACGCAAAAACCAGGTCAATTATCAGTCTGTAAGTATAAGGGAACTTGCTGATAAAAGCCTGGAGAGCATTATTGTCCCGGAAAACGTAAAGATCTCAGTATCTGATTTGACAACCACCCCGGATGCGATGCTTGATATAGAGCAGATGACCCAGGTTCTTACAAACCTGGTCAAGAATGCAGTTGATGCAATGCCAAATGGTGGAGCCATTGATGTAATTCTTGAGGATACCCTCGGAGATGTTTCAATTATAATAAAAGACACAGGAACAGGAATTAAAGAGGAGGATAAAGCAAAGATATTTGAACCGTTCTTTACAACAAAAGCAATTGGTGTTGGAACCGGACTGGGCCTGGCAACAGCCTATGGAATTGTCAAGATGCATAAGGGGCAGATTACTGTTGAATCAAATACCGATCCTGCAAAAGGACCAACAGGAACAAGTTTTAAGATAATTCTGCCGAGGAGGAAGGAATGAAAATATGGTATGAGGTATGAGGTGCGGGGTATGTGAAAGAGAATGTTCTTCCCCAAACCCCATACCCCATACCTGATTAAATGATTAGAAGTATTCAAGCAATTTACGGAGATGAGAAAAAGCGACTATACAATTCTTGTAGCAGATGATGACCCTGACTATCTTTTTCAGACTATAACAAGTCTTGAGAGAGCTGGGTATAAAACAGTTGCAGTTGAAAGCCAGGCTGAGGCTGAAGCTGTAATTTCGAAGCTTAAGCCGAGCCTGGCGATATTTGATCTGATGATGGAGAATGATGACAGCGGGTTTATTCTTTGTTACAAAATAAAAAGGAAGTATCCCGATGTGCCTGTAATTCTTGCAACAGCGGTGGCCCACGAGACAGGAATTTCCTTCAGCCTTGATTCTGAGGCAGAGAAAACATGGATAAGGGCTGTCAAATATCTTGAAAATGGTATCAGACGTGAACAGCTCGATCAGGAGGTAATGAAACTTTTAAAAATATGATATGGCTGTTTTGAAAGTTCTTGTTGTTGATGATGAACCAGGTATCCGATCGGGAGTTACCCGGATACTTAGCCACTTCCAGGTCAATTATCCTTTTATGGATGAGGATTATACATACGAAATACTCGAAGCAGCAACAGGTGAAGAAGGCATCATTATTATCGACAGGGATAAACCGGATATTGTACTTCTTGATAATAAACTT
>CAZCQC010000290.1:0-11803 GCA_964500155.1 uncultured Rikenellaceae bacterium
CTTCAACAGGATTCCTTGTTGCTGCCCTCCAACTCTGCCAGCTGACAGTAAGCAAGGCGATTCCGAAAGCAAGAATACCGGCCAGACCAAAAATCCACCAACTCAATTCTGTTCTGTAAGCAAAAGTCTGGAGCCATTTATTTAATGCATACCAGGCAATTGGTATTGCAACCAGGCAGGCAATAAATACCAGGGTAAAAAAGTCCCTGTTAAGCATGAAAAGTATCTCCGATACTCTGGCCCCGTTAATCTTGCGTATACCTATCTCCTTGGTCCGGGACACAGATACCAGCAAGACAAGTCCTAAGAGCGAAAGCGCAGTAATTATTATTGCCATCAGGCTGAAAAGGATGAAGCACCTGAACAACTGGATATGAGATTTATACTGTGTATTAAAATAATCGTCAAGGAAGAAATATTCAAAATACTGATCTTTAAAGTATGTCTGAAATTCACTTTTTACCTTAGTTACGACATCCTGAATGTCAGCATTCCTGATCCTGATGAAAATAAAGTAACCTCCCTGATCGCAATTGAAAATTGTAGGTTTTATTTCCTGGTCCAGAGAGTTTTGAAAATAACCATCTATCACGCCGACGATTTCTCCGAGTTCTTCTATATTGTCAGAATCAAGGTCAATCATTGTTTTTCCGATCACGTTTCTATAATCATCCTCCCCCAATGCCAAAGCCGCCTCCTTGTTTAAAATAAGATGGCGCGGACCTCCATCCCAGTTGGTCTCATCAGGTAAGAAATTTCTGCCGGCAAGAAGACGGACATTAAAAAAGCCGAAGAAATTTGCTGCTACATCAGACTGAAAAAACTGATACCCGAGATTCTCTTTTCCTTTCAGTGAAATGCCTCCTTTTACCCAGGTGTTTTTCTCTCCCGGAGTAATTGTTGAATAAGTGATCTCCGACACTTCCGGAAAAGTAAGAAGAGCTTCCTGAAAGGATTTCTGCGACGTGTTAAATTCCCTTGCCACCGGACGCTTAACAACAAGTGTCTTATCAATATTCATCGTAAAAGCATCCTTCTGCATATACCTTATCTGCCGAAGAGTTCCTGTTGTTCCTGCAATGAGAACTATAGCGATAGTAAACTGCCCAATTGTATAAAACTTCCTTGTGAACTTCCTGCTGCTGATCTTAACCTCCTTCCGGATAAATGAAACGGGTGCTATTCCATAAATTTTTATTCCCAAAGCCAGCCCCGTCAGGACACTAAGAAAAACCAGGATAATGACTGGTAATAACCAGGTACGTATCTTAAACAGCGAGTCAAGAGTAAAATCGAGGTTAAGAAAACTCCGGAAGAAAGGGAACAGCAGGTCCAATAAAACAAATGCCATGATAAGGCTTAATATTCCTGTTATTACTGACTCAGTTATAAATTCTGAAATGATATTTTTTCCGGATGCCCCGTTCACGATCCGGACACCTATTCCATTTATCCGTCTTCCGGTGATAGATGAGTACAGGTTAAAGTAATTAAGCCCGGCACTGATTAGGATAAGTATGGCAATAGCCAACAATATTGATATGTATTTGTTGTTCCCGTTTGGCTCATGTTCGAACCTGTAATTGGAATGTAGATGGATGTCGGTTATAGATTGTAGGTGAAATTCTATTGGAAAATCAATTTGTACATCTCTGGAAGCGAAGTTTTCTTTTGCAAGGTCTGTTATTGTTTCGGCAATTTCCCCCGGATCCGCCCCCTTGCGCATCAGAAAATAAGTATTTGTGTTATTGCAGGCATAACAATACGATTTATTAGCAGCAGGCCAGAGAGAGATTGCAATGTCGAATTTCAGGTGAGAATTCTCGGGAATATCCCTGATAACTCCCTGGATAGTAACAGGGTTTTTCCCCGGATTTACAGTATATATGATTTTCCCGATCGGATTATCGTTTCCGAAGTATCTCCGGGCAGTTGATTCCGAGATTACTGCAACATCAGGACTTCTTAAGAACCCGGATTTATCTCCTGCGATGATCTTGTGAGAGAACATGTCAAAATATGAACTGTCTGCCCACAGGGTCCTTTCCTCTTTAAAAATCTGCTCCCCTGCCTGAATGAACTGAGTCTCCCTCTTGCACCGGCAAACCTTCTCAATATCAGGAATTTTCTCTGCGGCAATCTGTCCGATATAATAGTTATTACCAACGCTTTTATCCAGACCTGTCTGATAATATCTGTAAAAAACCAGTCTCTGTATCCGGTTTGCATTATCAAAATATCTGTCATAGCTTCTTTCAAAGCCTATGTACTGCCAGATCAATAACACAGCCATCATTCCAATGGCAAGGCCAAGGATGTTTATTAAACTTATACCCTTGTTTTTCAGGATGTTCCTAAATGATAACCTTATGTTTTTATAAATCATTTTCAAATTTTCAAATTTTCAAATTTTCAAATTCTTATTCATAGCGTAATGCTTCAACAGGATTTCTTGTTGCGGCCCGCCAGCTCTGCCAGCTGACAGCCAGCAAAGCTATTATGAGGGCGATCAGACCTGCAATAGCAAATATCCACCAGCTGAGTTCAGTCCTGTAAGCAAAGTTTTGAAGCCATTTATTCATTGAATACCAAGCAACCGGACAGGCTAGCAAATAGGCAACAGCAATCCATTTTACGAAGTCCCTGTTCAGCATTAAAATTATTTCAAAAGTCCTCGCACCGTTTACTTTCCTTAATCCAATTTCCTTGGTCTTACGTGCTATACTATATATTGAAAGTCCAAAAAGACCTAAACCGGCAATAAAAACTGCCATCATTGCAAATGCAAAGAGGAGGTTCTCAAATCTTCTTTCTGATTTGTATTGTAAGTCGTAGGTCTCATCGAGGAATGAATACTCAAATGCGAACGCCGGACACATTTCATCCCATGTTACTTTTATCTTTTCAAGGGCTCCGGTAATGTTCTTTCCATTGATTTTAATGTTAACATAATTCACACGTTCCGGATTATAAAACAGGATTACAGGTGTCTGCTCATAGTTTAATCCCCTGTAATGGAAATCCTTAAATATGCCAAGAATTTCACCCCTGATTCCATTGCCGGGAGTTATAAACTGTCCTACTGGATTCTTAAGACCATATTGTTGTATTGCCCGCTCATTAATAAGATAGGATGCTTTTAAATCGCTGGCATTGCTGGCTGAAAAATTGCGTCCCTCTTTAAGCCCGATACCCATTGTCTTCAGATAATCAGCGTCAACATAATTATTAAAGTATTTATTCTCGTTTCCTTCGATTTCTACACAACACCACGATCCCCAATAATTTCCGGGGAGGCGGTTGGAGAATGAAAGACTTGTAATTTCGGGATATTTTAAAAGCTTTTCTTTGAACAGGTCGAAGTGTCCTGTCAGCTGAGAATTGATTTTTAAATTCACAATATTGTTTTTTTCGAAGCCGAGATCCTTTTTGTCCATATACCTGAATTGCTGGTTAGCTATCAGGGTACAGCAGATTAATGTAATTGAAATAAAATTCTGGAAAACAATTAATCCGTTTCTTATCCAGAGGTGGTTGGTATGGCCGGCAACTATATTTTTGTTCGTGTTTATATTATATGAACTGATATAGATACTTGGGTAGAGGCCTGATATTATAATAAACAACACCAGCCCTGAGAAAAGAATCAGAAGGTTTCCATCCGTATAAAAATCTGCAACACTTACAGAAAATCCTGTCACTGAATGCAATAAAGGATTTATGAACCATAGAAATATGAAAGACAGCAGAACCGATAAAAGAATATAAAGAATTGTTTCAAACAGGAATTGAATGATCAGATGAAATCGGGAGGCGCCCTGTAATTTCTTCAGACTTACTTCTTTCGATCGTGATAAAGCATTGGCAATGGTAAGGTTGATGAAATTTATTGCAGCCAGTAAGAGGATAAATACTGAAACAGCAATAAGTATTTTGTTATAAAGTAAGTTGCCGTGTTTTGTATTGCTTTCATTTTCAACTTCATGCGAATAATAGATATTCTTAAAAGCTCTTAGGGTGAAAGTTTCTTTATAACCAACTTTCTTAAGCAGTTCCATAACTGTTTTCTCAGATTCCTCTTTTCTGATGCCATCAGGGAAAAGCAGAAAGGTCGGATAACTCCATCCATCATACTCTTTTAACACCCCTTTGTAACGGATCTCTTCCAGGCTGACCATTGACGCAATGGCTTCTGCTTTGAAGTGAAGATAAGGCTGATCCCGGATAATAGCTGTGACTGTGAAATCATACTGATTTTCATATCGTACTATTTTTCCAACAGCATCGATACTTCCGAATAATCTTTTTGCAGTTGTTTCGGAAAGTACAATTGTAAAAGGCTGGATCAAGGCTTTTTCCGGCTCACCTGAAATGATTTTCAAAGGGAAAACCTTAAAAAAAGTGCTGTCAGCAAATGTGAGGTCTTTAAGATTGTAAGGTGTATTGCCGATTTGAACCCCGATATCGTTCCAGAAGTTTAACCTGGTTGAAATAATCTGATTTGTCGATTCCAGATTCAGGGCATGCCCCAGAAAAGGTGGCATGCTTGCCCAATGGGTTTCAAGACGATAGACCTTGTCGCTACCCGGAATACCCTTGTCATATTTATTTTCATTTACTACATAGGCCCATAAAATAATGACTGCGGAGATGCTTACTGCCAGCCCTATAACCTTTATCAGTGTTGGCGTAATGTTCTTTTTAAAACTCCTGAAAGTGATCCTGAATACTCCTTCTAATAGCATGATTGTTAATTATATAACAAAAAACCGTACATTTTCAAATTTTCAAATTACCACATTCCCAAATTACTCATTCATATCTCAGTGCTTCGACCGGATTCCTCGTTGCTGCCCGCCAGCTCTGCCAGCTCACTGTTACCAGTATTATGAAAAAGGTGATGAATCCCGCAAGTACAAAAATCCACCAGTTCAGGCTGGTCTTATATGCGAAATTCTCGAGCCATTTATGGGTAATAAACCACGAAACAGATGTGGCGATAACAAGCGCCACTGCAAACAATTTTACAAAATCGATGTTCAGGATCAAGAGAACCTCAGAAATCTTTGCTCCGTTAATTTTGCGGATGCCAATTTCCTTGACTCTGCTCAGGCATATCATAAATATTTGTCCCAGAATGCCCATACAGGTCAGTGCAATGGCAATAAATGTAAAAAAGGTGATTGAACTGGCCATTTTATCTTCCTTAAGATAAAAAGACTGAAAGAAATCGTCATAGAAGATATAGCTGAATGGTTCATCCGGTGAGACTGATTCCCAGATTTGCATAATCTTCTCTATCTGCTGCCCGATGTTCCCTGCTTTTAACCTTACTGAAAGAACATTGCCATTAGCGGCCCCGTCAAATACTAAGGCAAGAGATTCGACACTCTGATGGTATGATTCAAACTTAAAGTCTTTAATCACTCCGATTACTTCAAGACCGCCCTCCTTAACAAAATTAAATCTCTTCCCATCAATATTTTCCCATCCTAATTGTTTTATTGCTTCCTCATTTAGCAGGCAAGCCTTCTCCATATCTCCTTCCAGGAAATCACGACCTGCAAGTAACTCCATATCCATAGTATTCAGATAATTATCTCCGATATAAATGCAATTGACAGCAATGTATTTTCCATCGACATCACTGTCCATTTTGTGATTGATCATTCCCGGACAACCACTGCTCAGAGTTGTACCGGTAACAAAAGAGAGATTTTCAAGTTCATGCCTCAGAGCATTATTTCCCCCGAACTTATAAGGAATGTTAATACGCATCAGAAGCTCATTGTTGAAGCCCGGATCAGAATGCTTCACAAAGTTAAGCTGTTTGTATACTATTAATACTATTGTTATCAGGGCTACTGAGACAGTAAGCTGAAAAGTAAGCAGTGTCTGTTTCCAGATTTGTTTTCCGTTTCTGTTAATTCGGGATCCCGACAGAAATCCGGTAATACTGAACTTGGACAAGATATATAAAGGAGCGAAACTATTGAGTAGTATTACAGTCACTACTGCCAGTAGAAAAGGTGGTGCAATTGCCAGCAGGTCGTTAAACTGAATATCCAGTGTTTTTCCAAACAGCTTATCAGAAAACGGTAATGCTATATCTGTAATTAACAGTGCCAGAATAAGGGAGATCAATATTCCCGTGGTGACTTCTGCGATAGTGAATTTTATTAAATCTCTCCAGCCGGCTCCAAAGGTCATTTTAATACCGGTTTCCCTGAGTTTAGTGTATTGCATTGAAACCGAATAGTTCAAGTAATTAATGCTCGAAAGGATCAGTATCAGCACTGCAATCCCAAGGAATATTTTTAACAGACCTGGATTTCCTTTTGCGTGTCTGCTTTTAATGGTGAGCTCTGATAAATAGATATCATCAAGACTTTGCAGAGAAAGGCTGTCAATATCCAGTTGTCTGAGATTAACTGACCGGTTCAGTTCATCGGCAATAAAATCCGGACCTGTGCCAGGTTTCAGTTTAACGAAATGATTTGTCGGGTTATATTTTTTACCGTTGGATGCAGTACTTGAAAAGCGGAATTTTTCATTATCACTATTAAGAATAACGTCTGCCCGGAAAGTTGAATTGACAGGCAATTCATCAAAGACTGAAGAGACAGTTCCGTAAAAATAATTACCAATGTTGACATTCTGACCAAGAGGGCTTTGAGTTCCAAAAAGTGCCTTTGCTAGTGAGCCGGAAATGGCTACTGATTCTTTACTTTCGAATGGCTTGCCAGAAAGGCTTTCGGTTAAGTCCACAGAGAAGATCGAAAAGAAATTGTTGGTTGTTGCCAGCATATACCTTATTTGGGCGTTGTTACCATTTTGTTCGTCTTTTATTGTTATCAGCTCCCTATCCTGGAAATCCAGAGGACAGGCATCTTCTACCACAGTATAATCAGAAATGAGAACAGGGAACAGATCCCAGTTAAGGTTACAACGGTTCATTTTTACATCATAAATCCTATAGATCTGCCTGTGATTTGGGAAATCCTTATTTACTGTGGTTTCAGAATGATAGAATAAACCGATAAGGATGCAGGCAGCAAAGCCAATCGCGAATCCTCCGATAATCAGAAAGGAGTAGACCCTGTTCTTAATAAGGTTCCGGAAAGCTAATATTAAATTGAAATACATCATGTCATTTACGTCTGCCCTTTTATTGCATTTTTAAGTTAATCTTGTGTAACCAGCAAATTTTAAAATGATACCAAAGCATATATTTTTCAATTTTCAAATTATCTCATTTTCAAATTTTCAAATTTTCAAATTCTTATTCGTACCTGAGAGCTTCGACACTGACGCTTCGGTCAGTGTTTCATCTCTCCTCACTATTCGTATCGGAGAGCTTCGACAGGATTTCTTGTTGCTGCTCTTAAAGTCTGAAAGCTGACTGTTATCAATGCCACTGTCATTACAATAATTCCTGCGAGTACGAAGATCCACCAGCTAATTTCTGTTTTATATGTAAAGCCCTGCAGCCACCTGTTCATTGCATACCATGAAAATGGTATCGAGATTAAAAAAGCAATAAAAACCCATCTTAAGAAATCGCGATTGAGAAGATAAAGGATCTCAGATATCCTGGCGCCATTAACTTTCCTTATACCTATTTCTTTCACACGACGCTGGCATGCAAAAAGAGAGAGAGCTAATATACCCAGGCAGCTTATAAGGATTGCACAACCTGAGAATATTGAGAATGTTTTCCGGAATTGAAGTTCTGATCTGTAAATATTTTCAACCGCCTGGTCGAAGAAGCCTATTTCAACCGGAAAAGAGGGAGAAAGCTCAGAAGTTATTGATTTTATCTCGTCGAGCGATTTTTTTAATGTGCTGAAATCCCGGGTGTTGAAGTTTACGAGACAATGTGAAAAATAAGATCCGCTTAAAATTGCCAGTGGAGCTATAGGAGTATTGAATGATTCAAAATGGAAATCCCTCACAATACCAATAATTTCATATTCATTTCCATCAAAACCAAAAATTTTGCAACCCAAAGGATCCTCGATTTTGTTCTCCCTGGCAAACGACTCATTAACAATAATTTTACCTTTATCTGTTACCAGATCCCTTGTATAAAAACGGCCCTTTACAAGTTGCAATCCAAGCATAGGGAAGAACTCAGGTTCTGCATTGAAAGTATGGAAATTAACCTGCTTCTTCCCCTCTTTCATCTGTAGATCCACTCCCCACTGAGAAATCACTTTCCCCGGGAAATACTGGCAAAACGAAGTACTTCTCACAAAAGATTTGTCCCCGAGAATATTCTTCAGAACTTCCTTTTTCTGTCCCAGTTGTTGTGAAAGCTTGATCCCTATAATGTTATCTGTATTTATCCCCATATTATCACTTCCATATTTAACCTGTTTCTGTACGAGGAACGTAAAGGCAATAAGTGACATGGCAATTGTAAACTGAACTGTCACAAGGATGCTGCTGAATGAGAAATTTTTCTTCTCGACGGCAACACTCTTTTTAAGGTTGTCAACAGCCCTCGATGATGTGAGCCTTATTACCGGAATGATACTGAAGGCAATACTTAGAATCAGTACGGAAATCAATGAAAGTAATATTAGCCCCCGGGAATATAAAAGTCCTGAGTTAAACCTGATCCCTGTAAAATCGCTTAGGCCGGGATTGACCACTGCCACGATCTGTATCCCGATAATCAGCGCGGCAAGAAAAAACAGGAATGATTCTGTGAGCATGTTCTTCATTAGCTCTGCTTTTCTTGCCCCAAGTACTTTCATCAACCCTGTTTGCTTGATCTTTGCGTTCCATTGTGATGACGAAATATTTATGTAATTTACCAGAGCCACAAGCAGAACGAGAGTTGCTACAACTAGAAGTATCATTACTCTTACTTTATTCCCGAATCTTAAATAATCGGCTCCAAATAGTGTGAATCTGGAAAAATATACTTTTTCAAGCCTTGTAAGACTTGCACCTTTTTCCTTATAATTGCTCTTCTCTTTATCAGGTACGAATTCAGCTATTGATTTTATTGATCTATCCGGTTCCATGTTCTTTTCAAGCAGGAAGAACGTTTGAAAATTATTCCACCCCCATTCCGTAAATTCACCTTCCGCTCCATTCCCCTGTGTAATTTTTCTGGTTGCAATAGAAGTAAGTGCGCTGAAATTAATGCATGAATTTGCCGGCGGCTCCTCGATTACTGCACTAACGGTAAGTAATTTGTCGTTATTCAGCTTAAAATTTCTACCAACTGACCGGGTAGTTCCAAATAATTTTTCCGACAGTGATCTGGTTACTACAGCGTTCATAGGTTCGCTGAGGGCTGAGCGCAAATCTCCATCAATGACATTATAGGAAAACAGGTTGAAGAAACCATCATCAGCGAAAAGTAGGTCACTTGTAATGGGTTCGCCTCCATCTGCCTCAAATACTGGTTGTTCCCATGCTCCGGCCATTCTTACAATGGTTTCTATACCCGGGATTTTATTATCAATTGTCTCTTTCAGAACTCCCGGTGTATATATCCCTCCCGAGGATTTTACATACAAATAAACCCTGTCGCCATTTTTGTGAAACCTGTCGGTCGTGAGTTCGCTGTAACAATAAACAGCAAGGATTATTACGACTGCGAGGCTTAATGAAAGGCCTGTCAGGTTTATCAGATTAATTGCTGGTCTGGTAATAAAATTCCTGTTGATATTTTTAATAACAGATAACATAATAAGGTTTTATCAAGTTTTCAAAGCCACCTCCAGCTGGCGGAGGTTGGGGGGTAAATTATTCATACCTCAGCGATTCAACCGGGTTCTTTGTTGCTGCCCTCCAGCTCTGCCAGCTTACTGTCAGTACTGCAATAACAACCGCAGATAAACTTGCAATTGCAAATATCCACCAGCTTAATTCAGTCTTGTATGCAAACCTGTCCATCCATTTTGAGAAAAGATAAACCGATACCGGCACAGCAATAACCATCGAAACAAGGATCCATTTTATAAAATCAACATTTAGCATCAGCAGAATCTCAGAAATTGATGAACCATTTACTTTTCTGATACCTACCTCCTTTTTCCGTTTTGCAATTGTTATGAGGGAGATTCCAAACAAACCCATTACAGAAAGTATTGTGGCAAGCAGGGCGAATGCCCCGATAATGTTAGCCTGATCCCTCTCACGTGCATAAAAATCCCTCACCTGATCAGTAAGATGTCTGATTTCAAAAACCTCATCGGGTGAGATCTGTGAATATAATTCCCTCAGCTTGTTTATGACTGCATTATCGTTTCTTCCGTCTGTCTTTATAGCGATAAGTCCCATCTTCTCTGGATTCTGCTGAAGAATGACCATCGGTTGAATAAGACTGTGCAGTGAATGGGCATGAAAATCCCTTACAACTCCCCTGACCCTGAATACCAGGATATTATCCCCGGCCTTTACATTATGCCGCTTTGCCGTAGATTCATTGATAATAACCTCAACGGTCCCGGCTTTGTAAGGCCCGAATGAAGATCCATCAATAACCTCTATTCCAAGGAGCTCTGTCATCCCTTCACCCATGATCAGGCCGTCGAACCTTACTTTTTCACCTTCAGCCGTTGCAAGGTTGATTGGCAGAAAATTGCCGAATGGAGGAATAAATGAACCTCCGGCTGTATTTATCACTCCTGGTATCTTCTTTACCTCATCACTTATTGCAAAAAAACTCTTTTTCAGTTCGTCGGTATTAAGATCGGTTACCAGGATATTTTTGGGATTCAAGCCTGTATAACCCGACATCGAGTATTTTATCTGTTTTGACACCGCTATGACCCCGGATATGAGGATTATATAAATTGTAAAGTGAAGAATCAGAAATGAATAGTTCCACCTGTTTGACAAGTCTGACCGGTGGATATTGCCCGAAAGAAGCTTAAGGACCGGGATGCGTGAATAATTTAAGCCAATAAGCCAGCCTGCCAGAATTCCGGTCAGAAGTACCACCAGGATGAGCAGGAACCATAACGCAGGACTCAGTAAGATCTGGTTGCTGAGTGTTTTGTTAAGGGTGTCATTTATAAAAGTAATGCCGTAGTCAATTACAAAAGTAGCGGGTATCAGGCTCAGAATTACAATAAGTCCTGATTCAAGCATTATCATTTTCCGTATCTTTCCCCGGGAGGCACCGAATACTTTCCTTGTACCTATTTCGTGAATCCTGTCCGAAACCCCGGCACGAGCCAGCAGTACATAGTTCGCAATCGAGATTAACAATATCATTATGGAAATTGCTTCATAGTATAATAATTCTTCCGGAACTCCCCGCCTCAGGAACCAGGATCCGCCAATATCCTGAGATCCCAGGTATATTTCAGAAACAGGCTGTAAACTGAATTGAAGCTGGTCTTTGTTTTCCATGGTTATGAATTCCCTGTACCTTTCCATTTTGCCGGCGACCTCTTCCGGATCTGCATTCCATTCAAGAACAACATATGAAATGAATTCGGTGTCACTCCAGTCAAGTGAGTGAACTTCTTCATTTCCAAAGTCTCCCAGGGATTTCTGGAATTGCCTGAACATCTTGTCAGATAGTTTTATATCGGCAATAAAGGAAGGATCGAGTGTCGAATTCGGAGGGAAGCTTTTAAATACCCCCGAAATTATAAGGTCAGCAAATCCGTCAGTGAATTTGACCGGGAGGACAAATCCAATTGGTGAACTGTTCCCGAAATACTTTACAGCCGATTCCTCAGAAATGGCCACTTCACTGACTGAGGTGGCCGGAGTGCCTGAAAGAAATTTTATTCCGGTAATAGTGTAGATTGATGGATCCGCAAAACCA
>CAZCQC010000291.1:0-8412 GCA_964500155.1 uncultured Rikenellaceae bacterium
TTTTAATTGCATGGTTTAAGTCAGGAATGAGCAATTCAGCTACGCAATTACAACAACCACCTGACGATTTCCATCCTGTCGACCTGATACTTTTACCTTTCCTGAAATAGAAGTCTTATCCATCTTTGTTTTTAAGACAGAGTTTGATTAATTTGGACACATTGAAAAGCTATTTTTAAATCGGAACGCTTATGCATTATATTGCTGATAAAAACCGATACAGTCAAATGACCTACAACAAGTGCGGGAAGTGGGGATTGAAACTTCCTGCCATTTCACTGGGCTTATGGCATAATTTCGGAGGAGTTGATGTTTTTGAGAACGGACGTGCCATGTGCCGTCATGCATTTGATATTGGGATTACCCACTTTGATCTGGCCAATAACTATGGTCCGCCTCCGGGATCGGCTGAAGAGAATTTCGGTAAAATCATACAGCTCGATCTGGCTCCTTACCGCGATGAACTGATCATTTCGACTAAGGCAGGTTATCTTATGTGGCCCGGCCCCTATGGTGAATGGGGCAGCAGGAAATATTTACTTTCCAGTCTTGGACAAAGTCTGAAAAGGATGAATCTGGATTATGTTGATATTTTCTATTCCCATCGTCCCGATCCGAATACACCGCTTGAAGAAACCATGATGGCCCTTGATCAGGCTGTTCGCCAGGGAAAAGCACTATATGCAGGTATATCGAATTATCCGGCTGAAATGACTACCCGGGCCTCATTAATATTAAAAGAACTGGGAACGCCATGCCTGATTCATCAGCCAAAATATTCGATGTTCGAACGCTGGGTTGAAGGAGGGCTCCTTGATGTTCTTGAAAAAGAAGGAATTGGATGTATTCCTTTTTCGCCGCTGGCTCAGGGGCTGCTTTCAGATAAATACCTGAATGGAATTCCTGAAGGCTCAAGAGCATCCAAATCCTGGGGTTTTCTGAGACCAGAACAGGTTAAGCCTGCCATAGAAAAAGTGAAAAAGCTGAATAAATTAGCCCTTCAAAGAGAACAAACCCTGGCACAAATGGCAATTGTATGGCTTCTAAAAGACCCAAGGGTGTCTTCGGTTCTGACAGGAGCCAGCTCGGTTAAACAGCTGGATGATAACGTTACAGCCCTTAAAAACAGAGAGTTCACTGAAGCAGAACTGGCATCAATCGAACAGATTCTTGCGGAATCAGAGGGATAGAGCGGCTGGGAATAATTAACTTTATCTCAAGATATTGCTTACCTTAAAAACCACAGAATATTGCGAAGGCACTGTCTTGTTCTGACTTTCATTTATCAGGATTTTAAAGAAGTCTCCTTCGGATATCCATTTAAGGGAAGTTCCTTTCCCTCCAAGCATGCTTATTTTTGCGCCTTTGGCTGGCAAAAATCCTTTTACACTGATTTCTTCCGGAAGTTTCTGGTTTTCATCAAGAAGGTAAATTATGTAGGCTGAGCCGTCTTTGCCACGGGTAAAACGTAATTTGCCATCGTAATAAGGTGCAAGGGTGCGTGTGTTATAAATTGCCTCACCATTTATTTTGAGCCAATCACCTAGCTCATTCAGCCGGATGTAAGCCTCATCGTAAAGAGTTCCATCGGGACCAGGACCAATGTTAAGCAATAAGTTCCCACCTTTTGCCACAATATCCGAGAGCATGTGTATAACTTTCCGGGCAGGCATCATTCTGGCATTAAATGAATACGACCAGCCACCTCCGAGAATCATGCACGATTCCCAGGGGTAAGGCAGCATTCTGTCAGGAACAGTATTCTCCGGAGTAAGATAGTTTTGGTTTTTGCCTTCGACAGCACGGTCCACGACTATAGCATCCGGTTGCTTTGCCCGTATCTTTTCAACCAGCTCATCCATTTTAATATCCATATTGTATGGCTTTTTGACTATGAAATCCTTGATATCCGGAGTTTCGCCTTTTATCACCTTTTTTTGCACCCAGCCTCCGTCGAACCAGAAAAGATCAACTTTCCCGTAGTTGGTACAGAGTTCCATTACCTGGTTATGTGTATAGTTCACAAAATTATTCCAGCGTTCAGGATAAACTGACGGATCATAATTCACATTCCTGTCTTTTGGGGGAAATTGAGGCCACCAGAAATCGGGGCTGTGCCAGTCGGGTTTTGAGAAATAAGCACCTACCCACATACCCTCATTACGAAATGCATTGAAGATCTCTTTGGTCACATCAGCTTTGGGGTTGGTGTTGAAGGCACAATCTTTTCCGGTTATTTTATAATCCGTATACCTGGTGTCGAACATGCAGAATCCGTCATGATGCTTCGTTGTAAAAACCACATATTTCATACCTGCATTTTTGGCTGCCTTAGCCCATTTTACCGGATCGAATTTTAACGGGTTAAAGGTTTTCCCAAGGTTCTCATATCGTTTCTTATATGCAAAATAGTCTTTTACGGTATCCGGTACACACCAGCCTTCGTCTTCCGGACAGATTGACCAGGATTCAACTATGCCCCACTGGCTGTAAGGTCCCCAGTGCATAAGCAATCCGAATTTAATGTCCTGCCATTGATCTATTCTTTTTTGAATCAATGGATTAGGATCAGGAATATAGATTTGTGCTTCATGTTGAGCAGATACTCTCAGTCCGGTCAGGACCAGAATTATTAAGAGAAGTCTTATTGATTTCATACTTATTGAAAATTTATGTTTTCTTTATCTTACCACGAATGATTTATTGAGTGATACTTTTTTTCCGGCTGATGTTATTCCCCGGATATTTATGGTATATGTACCTGGCAGGTCGGATGTCCAGAATTCTGTTTCAACTTCACCATCACTGTCCGTTTTCACTGAAGGATTCCAGTAAAGAGTATTTCTGAGGTCGGGGATTCTTCTCTGGCTTTTCTGTTTGTCAGAATAGTCCGGACCAATGAAGGAATCCGGATTATCAATTACCCTGTAAGGCAATACAACAGTATAACCTGGCAAAGTGATATTGCTGAAATCACCAGCGCGTGTTATTACATTGACAATCCCATGCAATATGAGGTCACCGATCAGATAAGGTGTTTTCACGACTTCAATCTTTTCAACCATTTCCGGATTGAGATCACCAAGGACAGTCAGATCATTGATTATCACCCCATCGATCATAACAAGAGGCGGCTCGGCATAATAATTGCCAGTAAGAGGATTGATAATTTTTACATCATAACCCGACTTTATCGATCTGAGAAGGACTCCGGGAACAAGCTCAAAAAAGACTTCCTGCATAACGGGAAGACTGATATAATCATCCAGAAATATTTCCATCTCCGGGATGCCGTAAAACCTTCTCTTTTTAAGGTCAGTGTTTTCTTCCTCCACATACATTTTTTTCAGGCTGGTCCCATATATCTTTTCGGCCTGGTAATTAAAGCTCAAACCTGAAAACTCATCGGTAAGGGAATCAGTAAAAATATCCTTAATTGTCTGCAATACCGGTAATCTCCGGGAAAAAGATGATTCAATTTCAAGTATCATATTATTATTTGCATTTTCAGGCTGAAGAATAAGATTTCTTGATTTATTATCAAGGGGCAGCCAAAAGGTGAAGCGACCGGAAATGTCAATGGCAGAATAATCAAATTCAGCAACCTTTCCCTGAACGGACATATAAAGGAAATCTGATGAATCAGCATTATTTCTTTCCCTGTATCTTATTCTTCCTGAAAGATAATGTGCGTCCCGCTCATACCTCAGGAGTTTTGGATCTGCTCCCTGAACCGAAAAATCATTTAAAAACCAGGCTGAAGAAGAAGCTCCGGAAGGAGTAACTGAGATGCTCAAATCAGAAATTCCGGGAAGACCGGAATCTTCATTGATTATTCCGATCTTTAAGGAAACCTTTTCCCTTCTCCCGTAAATAGAATCTGATCCCAGATAGATTACGCCTTTCTTTTTACCGGTCAATTTTGCAGGATCTCTACGTGAGGATTCCGGAAGAACAGCTTTGCGCCAGAAATCCTGACCCTTAAAGGGATTAAAAACATTGATTTCAAGCATATAACAATTATCCGGGAGGAAATTCTCCATCCATTTGGTATAAGCACGAACTGTGTAGGTACCTGAGCTGATTGAATCGGGAAGAAGGAAATTACCTTCACCTCTTCCGTCAGAAAGTCGGAAACGTTTCTGTATTAACGGCATATTCCAGGGATTTAACAGCTCAATATATGTAATAGCACTTTTAGAAGAGAGCTTTCCCGATTCCGGGTCGATGGAGTAGATACTGAACCATATATCCTCTCCCGCAATATATTTATCTCTGTCAACATGTAAATAAACCTGTGCCTCAAGCCGGCAAGCTGTAAAAAATAGCTGCAGTAAAAAAAAATTGAATATTATTAAAATCCTTGTCATTGTTTATCATTTCTGAATTCCAGCCAGAACGATGGCATTACACTTGTCCCTCTGGTAGTACAATCTGCACACTCCCTGTATGTTGTAATTACCCAGAATGGAAGTGGCTCATCGCCATAATCTTCAATCACCCAGTAATCAGTATTTAAACCTGTTTCAGGCAACTTCCCTGTAAGGGTATCAGTAGCGCAATAAATAAAGAAATGAGGTAAACCAAAGAAATGATCTTTAATGAACAGCCTTTTCTGAGTTACCGCTGATACGCTGAAATACCCCAGCACCCGTTCTTCCGGATCATCACAGCATGTTATATTGCTGGGAATAGCCATTGGTGAAATATCGTACAGATTACCAACGTTCTGGGAAATATTCTGCACTCTTTCCCAGAAATTATATTCTGATTCGTTCAGGGAGTACTGATTAACAAGTATGCTGTATGTCTCCTTCAGCCTGTCTCCACTGTTTGAGATAAAAAGAATCGGGTATTTCGAGACTCTGGCCTGGCTATAAAGAGAAGTATTCTTTATCAGGATTTCGTCAGACCGTTCGGTAACCCAGCAAACCTTATTTGTTACTGCGTATGGAATCCTGTATTCCCAGGTTTCGGCATATTCCCATCTGAAAAACAGGCATTTTCCAGTAGGATCATAACTGTCAACATATATCCTGCATCCCTCATCAACATAATTTGTATCACTCGACGCAGTAATCACTTCTTTCTTATAATATAATGAATTAACAGGCGGGACAGGTTTCATTTCAATAAAGTCCGTCTCATAAATTACATTGTTAATTTTAATAGTGAGCAAATAACTTCCCCCGATACGTCCTCTGAATAATAATGAATCGGTTGAATATGTACCCGCCGGAGATTCTTTCAGAGTAGTGATAATTGCCTTCTCATCTGTAATTGTTACTACAGCACCCCTTACAGGTTTTCGAACAAGAGGCTTTCCGACAGGAAGTGATCTTGAAAGTCTTATCCTGTTTACACTATTCTGATCGGTGATCATTCCCTCGACAACAAGCTGTTCTTTGTTTTCCTCTGAATCAGGAATGAATTCAACACTGCACCCGATAGCCATCAAAAATAAAAATCCGAATCCTGTAATCCTTTGCACCCACATACTTATTTAAAAATCAAAGTTGAATGAAACTGAGGGTATGGGCCTTCCAAAAACAGACAAATAGTACCCTCTTACAGTGTTCCTTACATTTTTAAAATAAACTGAATAAACGTTTTCCCTTCCTGTCACATTATAAACAGAAAATATCCAGTATGGATGGGCCATTTTTTTCGATTTAAGGTCTCCGCTTACCTTAACCGAAAGATCAAACCTGGAATAATCGGGTAAACGGTATTTATTCCTTTCTGAATAATGAGTAAGAACTATATCCCCAATTGAATAAGAAGATATGGGGTAAGTCACAGGCCTGCCCGAGCTGAAATTATAATTTGCCGAGAAGCTCACGCGTCGTGAATAGAGATAATTTAATGTAATGATAAGGTCGTGTGGCCTGTCAAAATTGGCAGGAAACCACTTGCCAGAATTTATTAACTCCTCATCGAAAGATCCTTTGCTCCTGATCAATACTCTGGAATATGTATAGCTGATGCTCCAACGGGTCCGTCCCTCAGGCTTCTTCAAAAGAAGCTCAAGTCCAAAAGCTTTGCCATAAACATTTATCAGATCCCTTTCTACATATTGGTTCATAACAAGATCCGTCCCTCCCTTGAAATCGATCATATTGTTAATTCTTTTATAATAGATCTCGGCAGATGCTTCAATTTTATTTTTATTGAGCATCCTGTAATACCCGGCAGCATACTGATCGCATGACTGAGGTTTCAGATTAAAATCACTGAGCTTCCATGTATCACTTGGTGAGATCGAAGTAGTGTTTGATAATAAATGAAGGTATTGATTTGTATGGTTATAGTTCAGTTTTATGGAACTGTTATCGTTCAGCCTGAAGTTTGCTGACAGCCGTAATTCAGGACCCGTGTAGGTTTTATAGTTTTTCAGCCTGCTAAATGAAATTGTGTCAGTAATTGATGACACACTCCTTGGATAAGAAGTATTATATACAAATATGGTCTGAGGGCCCAATGCAAAAAATGAAGCTACCCTCAGACCGGCATTAATGGAAAGGTAGTTTGTCACAACATATTTATCCTCAAAATAGAATGCTGTTTCGATGGCTCTCTGTCTTTCAATTGAATTGGGAATCACAATTGATGAGTCATCAGCAGGCATATAGTTGCCCGGCATAACATCGTACCTGGTGAGATCCGTGCCGAAATTGATTTCATGCCTTCCAGTAAACCAGTTAAAATCAGCTTTTAACCCGCTGCTGTTGACCCTGTGTGTAAGGCTAAAAGCTTCCTGGGGAACCCTGAGGCTTGAGATATCATATTTGTAAAAACTGTTGTTAAATGTAAAAGCGGAGAAAAACCGGCTGCTGAAATAATGCCGCCAGCGTAAAGAAGTAATATTATTCCGGTACTTATATGTTGTATCTGAATTCAGTCTGAATGAGTCATTGCTGTAATAAGCCGAGAAGTCGATTTTATTATTCTTGTTGACATCATAAGCAATTCTTGCATTAAGGTCATAAAATGATACCCTGCTGTTTCTGAGGGCTGGGTTCTCGATGATCCCGAGAATCCAGTTTGAATAGGTTGTTCTGGCGGCAATCAGATAGTAGACAGTATCCTTTCTGACAGGACCCTCAACAACAAAATGGGTTGTTACAGGACTTATTCCTGCATTGCCTTTAAATTCCCTTCTGTTGCCATCCCTGGGAATAATATCAAGTACTGATGAAAGTCTTCCGCCATACCTGGCGGGAATACCCCCCTTGTAAAGTGTTACATCCTTTATTATGTCGGGATTGACAGCAGAGAAGAAACCAAAGAAATGTGACGAATTATAGACCGGGGTACCATAAAGAAGTATCAGGTTCTGATCAGCAGAACCTCCCCTGACATTAAATCCTGCCGATCCTTCACCAATTGAGTGTACCCCCGGGATAAGCAAAACACTTTTGGTGATATCCGATTCACCCATTGAGGTCGGCATCAGACGGAATGATGTGATATTAATCTTTTCGACCCCGACTTCAAGGCGTTGCAGCGTAATGTCCTTTTCGGCCGTAATTACTGCTTCTTTCAATGGAATGAGAACGCCGGTCATTTCCAGATTAAGTTCACCCGGGCCAAAAAGGTTCAGATCTATTGTCTTTTCCTTCATACCAATGAAAGTGAACCTCACAGAATATGTACCCCTTGGTATGTTCATAGTATAGAATCCGAACGCGTTTGAAATAGCTCCTGCAGAAAGTTTTGGAATATACACAGTTACGCCGGCAACTGGTTCCTTCGTGTCGTGGTTTGTTATATTCCCCGATAGTGAAACATTCCCTGGTCTGTTCCTGTCTGCCGGATTTCCGATATCCGCCACAAGGTTTCCTTCCCTATTGTTAATTTCTCCGTTCACGGAATAATCAATACCGGGGATATAACTGCTGCTACCCGACGTCCTGGCTTCTGCTGTTTTAATTGCAAAGTCTTTCGTCAGGATAATATTTCCCGATTTACTGGTATAATAGTATATGGAATTCCCGCTGAAAAGTGTATCAAGTACCTCTTTCAGACCTGGTCTGTTGCCATAACTGCCAAGTGTAAGTCCTTCTACCCAATCATCATTGTAGAAAAATCTTACAGGGAATCGCGACTCAGCTTTAAGGACGAAGTCTTCAAATGACTGACCGTCAAAATCCCAGTCAATCACAAATTCCTCCTGCGCCTGGACAACAGGGAAAATAAAAAATAAGATAGCAACAAAAAAAGCTCTTATTCTCATTTTTCCTTCTGACTATTTCATAATACCATCATAAAATTCAAGTACCGGGATAAATGTATACGGATCCTTTTGAGTAACTTTAATCCCGGTTCTTTTAAGGTAATCCCTGATTTCTTTCTTTTTATCTTCCAGCAGGCTCATAAACCTTTTTTTGCCTGTCACCTGAATAGTTTCGG
>CAZCQC010000292.1:0-4287 GCA_964500155.1 uncultured Rikenellaceae bacterium
TGCTGAGCTACTTTCTTTCCGTACTTTTTCTCAAACTCAGCTGCACGCTGTCCGAGAATGACGAGATCAGGATCGCAAAGGCATGCCACCTCAACATCCGGAAGATTCATATATCCTTCAATATGCGTCGTTCCTCGGCCGTTTACACCAAGAACAGCAACACGGACCTTATCATTCGATCCAAAAACGTTTGCAGGAATAATTGTTGGCATCGACAAAAGGGCAGCTGCACCTGCTGACTTTTGGATGAAGCTCCTTCGGGAAACCTTGTTTTTCGATTTCATAAGATATTGATTTTGATTATTTAGCAATTATGGTTAAGTGTTTAAGGTAAATAAATGTAATTACATTGTAATTACTTAATCATAAAATCAAGAAGAGGCATATTTTTAATGTATGCGACAAGATGATCGTGCTTTTTAAGAGGACCTACACCCGACGGGGTTCCGGTAAAAATCAGGTCACCTGTTTTAAGTGTAAAATACTTTGAGACATATGAGATTATTTCATTGATACTGAAAATCATATCCGATGTATTGCTCTGCTGAACAATTTTACCGTTTATTTCGAGCCTGAAATCAATGTTCCCAACATCTTCAACTGAACTTACCGGAATGAATTTTCCAAGAGGAGCCGCCCCGTCAAAACATTTGGATATTTCCCACGGGAGCCTGTCCATTGACAATTTTGTCTGTAAGTCCCGGGCAGTAATATCGATCCCGGTAGTGATCTCACTGTAATACCTGGGAGCAAATTCAGGAAGGATACCCTTTCCGAGCCTGGTTATCTTTACGACAACCTCTACCTCATAATGTACCTCCGATGAAAAGTCGGGCAAAAAAAAGGGTTTGTTATTCTTCAGGATGGAGGAGTCAGGTTTCATGAACACGACTGGTTCTGCCGGAAAAGATCTTCCCATCTCAATAGCGTGTTTCCGGTAGTTAAGTCCTATGCAGATGATCTTCATTTCACTGATGTCCTTTTCCGAATGACCTGAGTTTTATTTCCGTAAGGATTTTTTTAGTATAAAGGGGAAAATCACCATTCATCATCCATGCATAATATGAAGGTTCTTCCCTGAAAACCGTTTCGACCGCTTTTCCCTTGTGCTTGCCGAAATTAAAAATTTCAATTCCGTTTTCATCAAAGATGATCCGTCCGGCAAAATCGGCGATATTGTTAAATGAGCTGTACTCAGCAAGTTTCTCAATATCGTTTTCAAGGTCATTGTACCTGTCGAGTTGGGCCTTCAGAACTTCAAAAGTAGCCTGGGTATCTGCTTTTGAACTATGGGCATTCTCGAGTTCTCTCTTACAATAAAACTGATAAGCAGCAGCAAGGGTTCGCTGTTCTTTTTTATGGAATATTACCTGGACATCAACATATTTGTGCTTTAGAAAATTAAAATCGATTTTAACTCTCAGGAACTCTTCAGCGAGAACCGGTATATCAAATTTTATTGCATTGAATCCGGCAAGATCAGTTCCCTCCAAAAATGTTGCAAGGTTTTTTGCAATCTCCTTAAAAGTTGGTGCATCGGCAACGTCCCTGTCGTTAATTCCATGAATGGCCGTCGATTTTGCTGGAATTGGCATTTCAGGATTTATCCTGGTTGTCATCCATTCTTCTTTACCGTTCGGACTAATTTTCAGGACAGAAATCTCAACAATGCGATCGGATGAAACATTAATTCCTGTTGTTTCGAGATCGATGAATGCTATCGGACGACGTAGGTTAAGTTCCAATTATCAGGCGTTTATCATCATTGGCATAAGAAGCATGAGAAGGTCCTCCGATTCATTCTCACTTTCTCCGGGTAGAAATAATCCGGCCCGAGTCGGGTCAGCAAGTTCGATCATAACATCCTGAGTGGAGATATTTGATAGTATTTCAAGAAGAAAAACCGACTTGAATCCTATCTCCATATCATCGCCTTCGTACTGGCATTTGATTTTCTCATATGCAGAAATCGAGAAATCTATATCCTGGGCGGAGACCGTTGCCTGGTTCCCTTTCAGCTGAAGCTTTACCAGATTACTTGCCTGGTTGGAGAATACTGAAACCCTTTTGAGCGTATTGTAGAACTCCACCCGGTCGATTGTTACTTTCCGGGGATTATTCTTAGGTATGACAGAATTATAATTAGGGTAGTTGCCTTCGACAAGCCTGCAAACAACTCTATAATCGTTAAGGTTAAAGAATGCGTTTTTATCATCGAAATCAACATTTACCGGGCCCTGTTCCTTTGGAAGAATATTCCTTAAAAGAGAAGCCGGCTTTTTGGGAAGAATGAATGATGCATTATCTTCGGCATGCGAGTCGGTGCGCTGGTATCTTACAAGTTTATGGGCATCAGAAGCAACAAAAGTTATTTTATCTGTCGATGCTTCAATAAATATGCCACCCATTACCGGTCTCAACTCATCATCGGCAGTAGCAAAAAGTGTTTTGTTTATCCCAGCAAGCATCACATCAGCATTTATCACAAATGAAAATTTCTTTTCCTTTCTGATTGACGGCAGTGCAGGAAAATCGATACCGTTCTGTCCCACCACATTGAATTTTCCATTTTCGGATGTAATAACCACAGCCAGTGTATCGGGATTAATGTCAAATGCAAGTGGTTGAACTGAAAATTCCTTTAGCGTATCAAGCAGTATCCTTGCAGGAAGTGCGATTATCCCGTCGCCACTGGCATTCTCGAGCTTCATCCTGGTAATAAGGGTTGATTCAAGATCGGATGCCGTTATTTCGAGATCATTACCTGAAAGATTAAAGAGAAAACTATCAAGGATCGGAAGAGTGTTCTTTGAGCTGATCACCCTGCTTATGGCCTGCAAATGACCGAGAAGTTCAGTGCTGGATACAACAAATTTCATATTATGTGAGATTTAGATTACTTTTCTTAATTCGTGTTGCTAGTTGCTTATTTATCCCAATTTCCGGACTATCAATATTACAAAAAAAACTCTTAACCTCAAATAAAATATTATCCCGGGTAGAAATATGACAACTTTTTAAGCAGAGGATCAATATCTATATACCTGATAACAAAGAATTCAGCACTACCCTCTGTTTTAGCCCAAAGTCTGTCAGTGTCGGGTTTCGTTATATTACTTTCACCGACTGAGCGTTGCCAAAACCTGACTACTTTTCTTACACCTTGAGATGTTACCACTATTATCTCATAAAGAGGTTCTTTCTTTTCAATACTCATTTTCTCATCGGAGGAGAGGCTGAAAGCCCACGATTCAAAAGGAACATGAGTAAAGTATGATAAAAAACGTATCATTCTTGAAGAGTCCCAACCGCTTAGTTCTCCCTGGTAATTGAATAGTCTGAGCCGGGAATTTTCATTTTTGATCATAAATGATGAGCCAGTGTCGGCCATGTATTCAACAGCCACCGAATAGACCTCTGAAGGGAGAAAAGTGAATACGGTATAGGGCTGCCAGAAGAGTTCGTTCATTGTAAAAGCTGAGCCTATCTCAACCTCATTTCCAGGGACAAATACAATAAATGGTTTGGAGCTTTCCCTGAGCTTCATTATGTTACCATATATATTGGAACCTGTTTTGTAAACGAGAAAGGATTTAATGAGTTTTCCCTTCTCAAAGACCTTCACTTTCAGAGGATCAATTCCATTTTTAATTATCTCCCTGTTAAAAAGGTCAGGGGTGACCGGTGATTTGATTTCCATTTCAGACAGAATCTTCAGGATAAAAAGGACACTTGTCTTTCTTGCTTCAAGGGTTTTGTTTATGAACCAGGCTTCTCCCTGCTTTTCAAGTGTAAGGGTATTTTCACCATCTCCAAATTCAATCCTGGTGATCTCATTTTGTGGTTCAGGTGCAAATGATGTATCTCCACCGAATGGTGATCTTTCTCTTAACAAATACATTAAAAGGATCAGCACCGGAATAAAAATTACTGAATATCTGATGGTTTTTCTGCTCATAATCAGCCCTTTGAATACATTCTTTTCCGTAACCAGCTGAATATTAAACCGGCTAATATCACGATCAGAACCGGACCTGCAATATTGATAATCTGCCATTTAAGCCTCTCCTTTACTATTGCTGAACCATCGAGGAGCCTGAGTTTCAGCTCCCTCGACCTGAGCTCCATAATGCCGTTATCATCAACAAGATAGTTCAGGCAATTGATAAGAAAGTCCCTGTTGCCGAACATCTCTTTAGTGTACCTGTCCTGACCCAGGGTTAATGGCGTTTCGGTTGTTCCGGTTCTACTTACCTCATTTCTTATAATATCACCGTCGGCAATCAC
>CAZCQC010000293.1:0-3019 GCA_964500155.1 uncultured Rikenellaceae bacterium
TTTTTATTTTAAGCAAAAAACTTTTTGCTTTTCCTAAAAACAAGGGACTAAAATCCCCTGAATAGGAGGCTCATAAAATCTGTAGGTTAAAACAGATGGCAATTGATTATTGATTAAATTTGGCAAATAGAGTTCATTAAAATAAAAATCAGTATGCAGTTTTTACTTATTGCGTTTGACGGAACCGATCATGAGGCAATAGAAAGAAGAATGAGAGCTCGTCCCGGACATCTCGAAAATGTTGCTGTTCTTAAAAAACGTGGCGAATTCCTGCTTGGAGGAGCTATTCTTGATGACGACGGGAAAATGATCGGATCAATGATGGTCTACGATTTTCCCGACAGAACTCTTCTTGACAAATGCCTTGAAAATGAACCATATATTATTAACGGAGTGTGGGAAAAAATTGATATCAGACCATATCGTCTTGCCCATATAGAAAATTAAACCTGATCCGATAACTAAAAGAACCACCTATGATGAAAATTACTGCTTTATTGCCTATGTTGTTGTTGACATGTTTTTTATCTGCCCAGCAAGCCGGACAGTCACCTTTACCCTTTAAATGGGAAGAGATTACTTCACCTCAGTTCAGTAAGGCAGTTGCCCTTGCCGGGGGAGTCTGTATAATTCCAATGGGTGTCATCGAAAAACACGGTCCACATCTTCCGCTTGGCACCGATATGTTTGAAGCAAGGGAAACAGCTTTCAGGGCTGCACAGAAGGAATTTGCGATTGTATTTCCCCCTTATTATTTCAGCCAGATCTTTGAGGCAAGACATCAGCCCGGAACAGTTGCCTACAGTAATGATCTGTTGTGGAAAATGCTTGAAGAGACCTGCAACGAACTCTCCAGAAACGGACTGAAAAAGATCATAATTAAGAATGGACATGGCGGAAATACAAGCTTTCTTCAGTATTTCTGCCAGTCGCAGCTCGCCAGCCGGAAAGATTATATTGTTGTGTTATTCAGAGAAGGCAACGATCCTGTAAATGGGGCTGAGATTAAGGCTTTGAAAAAAGCTAAAGTCGACGGGCATGCAGGTGAAGAAGAGACTTCAATGATGTATATCATCAGGCCCGACCTTGTTGATCAGGGGGCTATCAAATCACAATCAGGGCTGACCCAGGGCAAACTCGATAAATTACCTTTTGGCTACACCGGGATATGGTGGTACGCAGATTATCCCAATCATTATGCAAGCGATGTGGCTGAACCCAGTAAAAGGCTGGGGGAACTTCTCCTCGACAGCGAAGCCGGACAGCTTGCAGTACTTATAAAATATCTGAAAAGCAATAACACAGTTGAAGAACTTCAGGAGGAATTTAATAAGAGAGCTCAAAATCCTTTACTGAAAGTTGAAAACGTAAAATAATTAAAAACTAACTTACCCCCTTTCTTATCCCGCTTTGCGGGAAGATTTCTCCTGACTCCTTCCCCCGCCAGCTGGCGGGGAAGGTTGAATAGGGGGTTTAAACAATAAAATTAATAATACAACTTAATATGAAAAAAACCCAGATTATTCCGGTATTATTTCTTACAGCGATGTTTTTCATTCCAACATCATGTAAGCCGAAAACACCAACCGACCTGACGAAGGAAAGCATTATTCCAAAACCTGTTTCAATAACTGCAACCGGCGATAATTTCGCCCTGAAAGAAAAGAGCAGCATATTTGTCCGCGGTGAAGCGGATGAAATGATACAAATAGGAGAGTACCTTGCCGACAGGCTAAATCCGGTCACAGGTTTTGCAACTAAGGTAAAGACAACTTCCGCAGAGCCCAGGTCGGGCAACATCTATCTTAGCTTAGCCGGTCCGGAGAATAAATTAGGAGATGAAGGATATGAGCTGACAATAACAAAACAACTTGTTACACTTACAGCCGGTAAGCCGGAAGGGATATTCCGGGGCATTCAGACTATCCGCCAGATAATTACTGAAGATTCTGCTTCGGGAAAGCCGGGAATATTCAAAATCCCGGCAGGCACTATCACGGATTATCCGGATTATTCTTACAGGGGAATGATGCTGGATGTCTCACGTCATTTCTTTGGTGTTGAGGACGTAAAGCAGGTTATTGAATATCTGGCATTTTATAAAATGAATGTATTGCACCTTGGTCTTTCAAATGATCAGGGATGGAGGATAGAAATAAAATCATGGCCAAATCTTGCCTTACACGGAGGAAGCACTCAGGTCGGAGGAGGAAAGGGGGGTTATTATACGCAAGAACAATACTCTGATATTGTGAAATATGCAAAAGAAAGATATATTACGATTGTTCCTGAAATTGATATGCCTGGTCATACAAATGCTGCACTTGCATCATATGCAGAACTGAACTGCAATGGAAAGGCAACGGAATTATATACAGGGACTGAGGTCGGATTCAGCACTTTTTGCACCGGGAAGGAGATCACTTACAAATTTATTGATGATGTTTTCAGGGAATTGTCTGCCATTACACCCGGACCATACATTCACATCGGAGGGGATGAATCACATTCAACGAAAATCGAAGATTATATTCCTTTTGTCAACAGGGTACAGGAAATTGTTGCTTCTCACGGAAAACAGGTTTTGGGATGGGACGAAATAGCACTTGCTATCCTCAAACCGAACAGTGTTGCCCAATGGTGGGCAAATGTATCAAATGCACAAAAGGCAGTAAGCCAGGGCGCAAAGGTCCTGATGTCCCCTGCTGTTAAAGCTTATATGGATATGCAGTATGATTCTACCACACCACTTGGACTGCACTGGGCTGCTTATATTGAGGTGGACGAGGCGTATAAATGGGATCCAGCCACTTCTGTTCCCGGTCTTGGAAAAGAAAGCATTATAGGGATCGAAGGTGCCCTTTGGACAGAAACCATAACAAATCTGGATGAAATAGAGTATATGGTTTTTCCCAGGCTACCGGGATATGCTGAAATAGGGTGGACTCCTTCTTCAATGAGAAACTGGGAGGAATACAAATATCGCCTGGCAAAACAAACTGAGTATTTTAAAGCGATG
>CAZCQC010000294.1:0-5549 GCA_964500155.1 uncultured Rikenellaceae bacterium
CGTTACTGATGAATTCATGAAACCGATTGTGATTGTGGACTCAAAGGGCGAAGCAATTGGAAAATTAAAACCTGGTGATGTAGTCGTGTTCTTCAATTACAGGAACGATAGGGCAAAGGAGCTTACAATTGCACTTACACAAAAAGACATGCCGGAATTTGGCATGGAAACCATGCCCCTTCATTATTGCACGATGACTCCTTATGATGCCACATTTAAGGGATTACATATAATTTATCCCAAGGAAAACGCCGATAACACAATAGGAGAAGTATTGGCAAATGCAGGAAAAACACAACTCAGGATCGCTGAGACTGAGAAATATGCTCATGTCACATTCTTCTTTTCAGGAGGCCGTGAGGAAGTATTTAAAAATGAAGACAGGATAATGGTTCCTTCGCCCAAAGTGGCAACCTACGACCTACAGCCGGAGATGAGCGCTTATGGAGTAAGAGATGCTGTGATAAAAGCCATTAACTCAGAGAAGTATGATTTTATATGTCTCAACTTTGCCAATGGTGATATGGTGGGACATACCGGGGTATATGAAGCAATTGAAAAAGCTGTAGCCACTGTTGATGAATGTGCAGGAGCAGTTGCCAATGCAGCAAAAAACAAAGGATACGATATTCTGATTATGGCCGATCACGGGAATGCAGATAAGGCTTTGAATGAAGACGGTACACCAAATACGGCTCACTCGCTCAATCCTGTTCCAAGTATTCTGATAAGCGACGATTATAAGTCAATTAAAGAGGGGATCCTTGCTGATGTTGCACCTACTCTGCTGACAATAATGGGAGTTCCGATTCCTAAAGAGATGACAGGTAAAATTTTAGTTTAGTCCCCAAACCCCTCTTTGGGACAATGTACCTCATCCCCCGACCCCTTCTCCCAGGAGAGAAGGGGAGTAAGAGTAATTGATAATTAATATTTTAAGCCCCTCCCTCCTGGGGGAGGGGTTTGGGGAGAGGTAAATTTCGCATGCTTCGTATAGGCGATATAATATTTAGCTTCGATATACTTGAAAAGAAATTCAGGTGCGATTTGCCGCGCTGCCTGGGCAACTGCTGCCGCTATGGTGATTCAGGTGCTCCATTGTCAGATGAGGAAGTTGCCACTCTGAAAGAGATCTGGCCTTATGTGAAGCCTTACCTTCGGCCCGAAGGTATTGAGGTGATTGAGAATAATGGAACAAGTGTAAAGGATTTTGAAAATGACAGCGTCACACCTTTAGTCGGGAATGAGGAATGCGCTTATGCCATTCTTGATAATAATGTTTTTATGTGCGGGATTGAAAAAGCCTTCTCTGAGGGAAAGATATTGTTTCAAAAACCCGTTTCATGTCACCTGTTCCCGGCCAGGATAAAACAGTATTCCGGATTCAGGGCGGTTAATTATCAGGAGCTTTCGATCTGTCATTCGGCAGTCGGATGCGGTAAGGCAGAAGGTGTATATGTTTATGAGTTTCTAAAAATCCCGTTAATAAGAGCTTTCGGAGAGGAACTTTATGGTGAATTATGTATTGCAGCAGAAGAGTTAAAAAAAAATCCTGAAATATTTAACCACTGAGTTACACGGTCCCGAGTACTCGGGATCACTGAGAGTTACACGGAGTATTTATTATGTAATTACATTGTAATTACGTTTTTTCCCCTTCCCAGCCTTGCCCCCTTGGGGGAAACAGGAAAGGGGGTATACCTGACCAATAAAATTGAATGTAAATTACACCATTATATTAAATGAACACAATCAAAACCTACATCGAACAAAACCGTGAAAGATTCATTGAGGAGTTGTTTGAGCTTATGAGGATTCCCTCCGTTAGCGCAAAGGAAGAGAACAAACCCGACATGCTGCGGGCTGCAGAATTGTTAAAAACTTATCTCGAAAAAGCTGGTGCTGAAAGGACTGAGATATTCCCTACTGCCGGGAATCCTGTCATTTATGGAGAGAAGCTCGTTTCGAAAGAGTTGCCAACGGTTCTTGTTTACGGCCATTATGATGTTCAGCCTGCAGAACCGTTTGATTTGTGGAAAACACCTCCCTTTGAGCCTGAAATACGGGACGGTAAGATCTGGGGAAGAGGCTCCGATGATGACAAAGGCCAGCTGTTCATGCATGTCAAAGCATTTGAGTTCATGAATTCTGCCGGTATACTCCCTTGCAATGTTAAATTTATGATAGAGGGTGAGGAGGAAACGGGCTCCGCCAGTCTTGAAAAATTCTGCCTTGAAAATAAGAAGCTGCTTTCAGCCGATGTTATCCTGATCTCTGACACAACCATGATATCTCCGGATCTGCCTTCAATTACATCCGGTCTGAGAGGACTTTCGTACATGCAGGTTGAAGTAACCGGGCCAAATCGTGACCTTCATTCCGGACTCTATGGAGGAGCGGTTGTCAATCCATGCAACGAATTATGCCGGATGATTTCATCACTTAAGGACGAAAACGGTCATATAACAATACCTGGCTTTTATGAAAATGTTAATGAGTGCAGCAATAAAGAGCGGGAGGAAATGGCAAAACGGCCTTTTGACAGGGAAAAATTCATGAAATCGGTGGGAGTGGATGATCTTAATGGAGAAAATGGATATTCTGACACCGAACGTATAGGGATAAGGCCGACACTTGATATTAACGGCATATGGGGAGGCTTTACCGGCGAAGGAACAAAAACGATATTGCCCTCAAAAGCGTATGCAAAAATATCTATGAGGCTTGTTCCTGACCAGAATGCTGAGAAGATCGCCAGACTGTTTGAAAATCATTTTATTGCCATCGCACCAGCAGGGGTTAATGTTAAAGTGGAGTATCTGCACGGAGGTGAGGCTTATGTCAGCCCTCTTGATACAGCTGAATACCAGGCCGCTTCGATGGCAATTCTGGAAACATTCGGTATTAATCCGATACCGGTCAGGAGCGGTGGAAGCATTCCCATAGTGGCAGCTTTTGAGAGAGTACTGGGAATTAAGTCAGTTCTTATGGGATTTGGCCTTGAATCAGATTCGATTCACTCCCCGAATGAAAACTATCCTCTTTACAATTTTTTCAAGGGAATTGAGACAATACCGTTATTTTATAAAAACTACTTCCAGTTAAAAAGCAAACCATAGCCGGATTGCTTTAAAAACAAGTTAACCACGGAGTTACACAAAGTAAAAAGGAGTTTCACAGAGTTTAACTCATAACACCTTTATTGATTTGACTGTGTTTATCAGTAATATCTCAATGATACTCTGCGGTAAAACTTTAAGACTCAGGGATATTTATATCAAAATAAACCGTAATATATTGTTATTTTAAAAAAACCGATAACTTTGATAGGTTAAATTCAAACCTAAAACTATTCCTTATGAAGAAACAATTGTGTTTGATTGTTTTGTTTGTGTTTGTGGGTGGTTATACACTACTTGCACAAACAAAAGTCATTACTGGTACTGTGTCTTCTTCTGTTGAAGGAGAAGGTCCCATACCAGGTGTAACTATTGTGGTTAAGGGTACAACAATTGGGACAACCACCGATGTAAACGGTAAATACACTCTTACCATACCTGAAAATGCTACAACTCTAACTTTCTCCTATATTGGGATGAAAAGTCAGGATGTTGTAATAGGAGGTCGTTCTGTAATAAATGGAGTTATGGAATCGGACATTCTGGGTCTCGATGAGGTTGTGGTGACAGCTCTGGGTATCACAAGGCAAAAGAAAGCCCTCGGTTATTCAGTGAGTGATGTTAAAGGTGAAGCCCTGGCAAACACAAGGGAGACCAATATCGTGAATGCGCTTCAGGGTCTTGCTCCCGGGGTTAACATCACAAGAGCATCATCATCTGTAGGTTCATCATCACAGATACTGATCAGAGGTATCAAGTCATTTGGTGACAACCAGCCTCTGTGGGTAGTTGACGGAACACCTATTTCCAACTCCTCAACAGGTGCAGGTCAGTATGGTGGTGTGGATTTTGGTAACAATGCCTCTGACATTGACCCTGAAAACATCGAATCAATTTCAATCCTTAAAGGTGCCAATGCTGCCGCCCTCTATGGCAGTCGTGCCCGCAACGGAGTTGTACTGGTAACAACGAAGAAAGGTAAAGCCGGACAGGTGAAAGTCAGCTTCAGCAACAGTACTGCATTTGACCAGGTTGCTTATCTTCCGACATATCAGAACTTATATGGACAGGGTTCCGGCGGTAGCGAATTCAACTTTAATCAAAGGACATCCGATCCGACCGACGATGCTTACGGCATGGATTACCAGACATTCTGTGAAACATATGCGTTTAATTATGTTGATGGAATGGGTGGTGGAATCTTCGACGGTTATGATGAGTCATGGGGACCAAGAATGGATAATGGGCTTCTTCTCCCGCAGTTTAATTCGCCATATGATGAGGCAACCGGACTTTATCAGGCAACACCCTGGATATCTCATCCTGATAACGTAAGCTCATTTTTTAAAACCGGAGTTACCTCAACTACCAGTATTTCACTTGAAGGAGGTAATGATGTTCTTACCGGCCGTATGGGCATCTCAAAACAACTTGAAAAAGGTGTTATTCCAAATACGGATCAGGACAGAAACCAGGTGAATCTCACAACAACTGCAAAGATCAGTAAAAGACTTGAAGCTGTTGCCAATCTGAATTATGTTCTGACAACCAATAAAAACCTCCCCGGACAGGGTTATGATGAGAATAACGTTATGCAATCAATCGGTGGATGGTTTGGTCGCCAGGTGGACATGCAGAGTATTAAAGACAAATGGGAAACAATGATGCCAAACGGTATGCCATTCAACTGGAACAGCAATTATCATAACAGTCCCTACTGGACAGTATATAAGAATACTTCATCTCGTAAAAGAGAGAGAGTCTACGGCAACCTTTCCCTTACATATCAGATCACAGACTGGCTGAGCCTTGTTGGACGTTATGGCGTTGACTACTACAATGAGTTCCGTAAATCGATATTCTTTGAAGGATCTCAGGAAAGTTATCCGGGTAACGGAGGTAATTTCAACCAGAGCAATCGTGATAACAAAGAAATCAACGCTGATATCTTCCTGAATTTCCAGAAAGATTTCGGTGCTTCGATACAATTAAGTGGAAACATAGGGGCAAACTTCCGCAGGGTGGATTATAACTATGATTATATGGCCGCTCCTCAGCTTACTGTTCCAAACTGGTTCGACATTGCCAATGCCAAGGGGACTCCTTCTCTGGATATGTATAAGTCAGAATATGAATCAAACAGTATTTTCGGTTCTTTAAACTTAGGTTACAAGAATCAGATATTTCTTGACCTGACAGCCCGTAATGACTGGAGCTCAACTCTCCCGCCATCTAACTGGAGCTTCTTCTACCCTTCAGCATCTCTGGGGTGGATCTTTTCTGAAACTTTCGGGTTGGGTAAGTCATTTCTTTCCTACGGTAAAGTACGTGCCAGCTATGCAATTGTGGGTAGTGATACTTCACCATACCAGCTTTATCCGACATATAGCGCTGTAACACCAGCATATAGCGGCACAACGATGTTTGACT
>CAZCQC010000295.1:0-24638 GCA_964500155.1 uncultured Rikenellaceae bacterium
AAAACCGGATTTGGAAGTCTCGATTCAAAAAAAGAAAAAGAATGTGAATCGTAGTATTTCTCTTTTTGGGGAACTAGATGCAATTTCAGCTCAAAGATATCAACCAGGATTGAATTTATCTGGTAAATTGTGTCAACTGGATTATCAGTAGTTTTTAGAGGTACTTTACCCCCTGTAACAATATAAGACAAATTGTATGATTTAACCGCTTTCCAATAATGACTTTTTCCCCAGGAGAGATAGTACTTATTATTCGAATCAACATGAATACTTATTTCAGGAATTCCCTGTGGCATTTCTTTATGCGACCAATCGATTTTCAGGTCATCATTGGTTTCAACAATTACCTCAAATCTTATTTGTTCCCCAACATAAGTGGAGTCAATAAATTCGTTTACTGTTAACTGAGCGATTTCCTTCTTATTCAGTTCACCCCCAACTTCACATCTATAAAGTACATAACGGCTTAAGTCATTGTTTGGATACTTCTTCCAGGAAAGATGTAACAATCCATTACTATAGTCAGTAGTAATTCCGGTTCTAAAATTATTATCAATAATTATGACCCAGGTCTTAGAAGACTCATAGGTTATCCCTCCGTAAAAATTTGCTATACTCGGGTTTTTTGATTGAGCTATTATAAGTAGTTTTAGTAAATGAGGACCTTCTGTTAATGTTACCGGATCCAGATTGAAACTACCAGCAGATGACAACACTGATACATAATATTTGGAATCAATATAAAAAACAACTGAATTAATTATGAGGTCCTTGCTTGCAAAACTGAATTTTATGTTTTTTCCCGAAAAAAGATAAATTGTATCGCTTGTAAGATTCAGTTCTACTACCTGCAAATCGGGAGTTGTGGATTCTTCTTCAACTGACCGGTTATAAATACCTTTAGGTTCATACTCACATGAAGAAATGAGACATAGAATTATGCCAGTAGTAACCGTAAGGCATGATCTAAAATTGCAGATCATAAAATCTATTTGTGAAATCGGACCTGTCTAAGGATAACGTAAATTTTTAACCTTTATGACTCATATTAGTATTTTACTGCTGACTTCCCTGCTTTATATCCGGTTAGTCCATAGTAAACTATAAAGACAAAGCAGACCAGCGGCACAATAAATCCCAGAGCCATTGTTGAAATATCAGCTATCAGACCCATGAGCACTGGTATAAGTGCACCGCCAACAATAGCCATTACCAGAAATGAAGAGGCTTTCTTTGTCAGTGGACCAAGGTCCTTGATACCGAGTGCAAAAATTGTCGGGAACATAACAGACATAAAGAAATATGTTGAAAAGAGGGCAACCACCGATGTCCATCCAAGTCCTGCAACTACAAGGGCCATTGTAATAACATTTGCGACTGCATAAACAGCAAGCAGCCTGTTGGGACGGACAATACGCATGAAAATTGTACTTCCAGTGAACCTCCCGAGCCAGAATAATCCCATCCCCCCTATTCCAAGTATCAACGATGCCTGCTGGTTGGTCAGTGATGGTATTTCTTCAGTGACATAATTTATAAAAAAGCTGTTTATTCCTGTCTGCGCCGCCACATAAAGGAACTGAGCTACGACAGCAAGGATAAAGTGCGGGTACTTCAACAGATCCTTCAGGCTTCCTCCTGTTCCATTTTCAGCTTCCTGAGATTCTTCTCTGACGGCAGGGAACTTAATCCGCCAGAAAAAAACAGCAACAATAAGAACCAGGATGCCAATAAACATGTATGGTAATGCTATTGTGGCAAATTTATTGCTGTTACCGCTGCCAGAAAAAATCAGCATACCGCCTACCAGCGGACCTGCAATCCAGCCTAAACCGTTGAATGATTGTGAGAAATTAATCCTTCTTGCAGCGAATTCTGGTGGACCAAGTACTGTAGTGTATGGATTTGCAGCTGTTTCAAGACAGGTCAATCCGCATGCAATTATGAAAAGGCAGAAAAGGAAACTGCCGAAGGTCTGGATAAAAGTAGCAGGGAACATCAAAAAGGCTCCGCATGCAAAAAGCAAAAGGCCGAAGATTATACCTTTCTTGTAACCGACCTTTTGCATCATTAAACCGGCCGGAAGAGCCATCAGAAAATAACCACCATAAAAAACAAATTGAATGAATGCCGATCTGGCTTTCGACATACTTAATAATTCCTGGAAATGCTTGTTGAGTACATCAATGCATCCATGAGCAAATCCCCAAAGGAAAAAGAGACTTGTTACAAGGATGAAAGGGATCAGAAATCCCTGGTAAACAAGCTTCTGCCTGTTACCATTTACAGAAATGCCGTTATCCATATACAACTTGTTTTAATTAATACAAGATTGTCATGATTTACGACTTTTCCAATGTTTGGGGAGAATTTTTATAAAAATGAATTCTATTAAACAAAATCTCCCGCAGATCTCGCGGATTTACGCAGATGTTTTGTTATCTGTGATAATCTGCGTAATCAGCGGGAAATTCTTTTTAACCTAAACCTTTATGACTTTGTTACCAGCAGATTAACCTTCAGCTTGAACTCATCATAGATGGTTTTATCGCCGAGATTATCGAAGAAGGAACCAGATCCGTAACGAACATTGTATTTCGACCTGTCTATAACTATATTTGAATAAAACCAGGTCCCTTCTTCAACCTTTTGCATTGTTGCCCGGAATTCGACTGGATTTGTTATACCCTTTATCGTAAGAGTTCCTCTGACCAGTCCGGTCCCTTTTTCAAAAGGTGTGCTTCCGGTAATGACCAGCTTCGAGGTTGGGTATTTTTCAACACCAAAAAAATCTTCTGATTTAAGATGACCCTCAAGCCTTTCACTGCCTTCTCCATCTTTAATACTTGCCATATCTATGTTAAATTCACCCGAAACAATTTTATTATCCTGCCAGTCCAGCCAGCCTGACTGAAGATTTATACTGCCGGTATGCTGACCGGTTACCTTCTCACCAAGCCACGATAATTTTGATTTCTCTTTAATAGCTGTAAGTTTTTCCTGCCCGTTTGCCAGACTTGATAATACTAATGTTAATGTTAAAAGGAATAATGATCTTTTCATATCTGTTCTGTTTTAAATTTCCAGATAAACAGAACAAACTAATGTTTTGTTCAATCCTAAAGAATAATGAAGAGAAAACAGGAGTTCAGAATTAAAGTTTATGAATGTTCAGCCCGCCGCTTATCTCGAACACCATCCCGGTTGAAAAATTCCAGTCACCGCGAGCGATCGAACCAACGGCCTTACCGATATCTTCAGGAAGACCCCATCTCTTTTGAGGAACAAATCCATCGTTGATCATTTTGTTGTATTTGTCCTTCACTTTGATTGTCATGTCGGTCTGAATTATCCCGGGCCTCACCTCATATACAAGAATACCCTCTTTCGACAAGCGGTCAGCGAAGACTGAGGCGGCCATACTTAGTCCCGCTTTCGACACACAATATTCCGTCCTGTTATCTGACGTAAGAACCGCTGAAACTGAAGTGATGAATATTATGACAGGGTTATATGAAGATATCTGGTTTTTCATCCAGATCATTTCTTTTGCAATTTTCTGTGCGAAGAAGACAGGTCCTTTCAGGTTTATATTTATGACCCTGTCGTAGCTCTCCTCCGTCATCTCGAGCAGATCGTTCCTCTGAAGAGGGGCAACACCCGCATTGTTCACCAGGAAATCAATACGTCCGTACCGTTCAAGTATATTTGAAACGACCTCTTTATGGCATTTTGTACAGGAGATATCGAGACCTATAGGAAAAAACTCTCCCCCATGCTTCTCGACTTCGGGACCAAGGTTTTCCATACCCTCGCTGTCGACTGACCGTGCTATTGCAGCAATATCAAATCCCTCGCTTGCCAGTGCAATTGCCACAGCCCTCCCTATCCCTCTGGAGGCTCCTGTAATTACAGCTACAGGTTTCCCATTCATGAGAAATGAGTTTTTTCAGGTTTGGTTAGTGGCGGTAAAGGTAATGATTTGTGTGATTTGTTCAACTTTCAATGTAATTATCTTCAAGATAATCTTTCCAGACCCTCTCGAACCATAGATCCTGGACAGGGATTTCCCGGACTTTCACGCCTGATATTACGATTTCCCCATTCCTGAATCTCACTTCCTGGACATCCTTCTCAACCTCCCTGTTATACTTGCACAGGTCAATATCAATGCCCGGAGATGAGAAATCAGACATTACTGGTTTTTCATTACTGGTAATTATATATGACCCGCGGCTGCGGCCATTTTTTTCAATATATGATTTTATTGCTTCAAGCCATATCAGATGAGTGAGGCAGGTATCTGAGATCCTGAAACATCCGGCAAGCTCACTTGGGGAGGAAGCTCCTATTTTTCCCTTAATGCCCGAGAGAAGAGAAGATGCTTCAGAGGCAGCAGCAGAAACCTTTCCACGGTCACGTATTATGCTTCCGACACCGGACATTCTTTGACGGATCTCCTCAAGAATCTTATTATTTTGAGATCTTTTCCCTGATGACAACCAGGAGTCAGCAAGATCAAGGACCGGGGTTAAATGATCAACGGCTGCAACCAGGAACTCAGACATGACCGGTACTGGAAGATTATATTTGCAGCTTATGAATTCAGCAGCCCTTCTGCTCCCGACCTGACCTGAATTAAGGGCAGAACCTCCTGGTCTGTAAACGCCGTGGGACCCATTCACCTCACCCACAGGAAAAAGATGCCTGATATCTGATTCCCACCAGATGTTGCCTTTCAGACCTCCATTGCAATGCTGAGCACAAATCCCTATCTCAAGTGGCTCAGATGCCAGATCAATATTATGCTGCCTGTAAAGTCCGACTGCAGGTGAATTCATAGAAATCAGCCTCTCAATCGGGATATCCTGCATCGAACCGGAACTGACCAGGTAATGCCTGACATCAGGATCAAGTTCTTCCTGAAGAAATTTATCTTTGCCGTTCCATGATACATTTTTTCTGAAATCCATATAAACCCTTCTGCCCTTCTCTGTTTTTTCCCTGCAGACCAGCAGATCGATCATCGAGGATCCAAAACCTGATAATTTTGTGCAATCGAAAGGCCACTGATATCCCTTCAAAAAAATTGCTTTAGTCAGTCTTGTATAGTCCGGAAAATGCTCATTCAGAAATTCCTTTTCATCATTTCCATGGTTGTCGGTTGAAAAATATCGTGGTATTACCTGCTGAAAGCTTCCCGACAGATTCCACCTGAACTTCAGGGATGCCATGCCAAATTGTGATTCGGTAAGATTCTGCCCTGTTGCCCCTGCCCGGAACGCCATTCCTATTGAACCGGTCTGGGACAAAGGATATACACTATCTTTGTATATATCACCGGGACCGCCAGTACCCAAAATAATATTAACAGAATTAAAAAGCACAAAGGCGTTATGGGGATTTTCAGTCCTGGTGTCAATGGCCAGTGCTCCGATCACCTTTGTTTTCTCCTTATCAGTCAACAGTTCAACAATATGGTGGTTGTCAAGCACCTTGATTTTCCTCTTTCTGACCTCTTCTGAAAGAGCAGCGAACATCATTTTTGACGTATAGGGTCCTGCCGAAGTGGCTCTTGCCTTTGGATCATTATCTGTCCTGTATCCTGCCCACGAGCCGTATTTATCATGAGGAAAAGGGACTCCAAGATCAACAAGTTTCATAAAAGCCTGAACAGAGCCCTGAGCTTCGCACAGAGCAATATCACCATGCATACATCTTCCGTCGAAGAGATCTTTTGCCATAGCTCTCACCGAATCAGGGGCACTACCGCATAAAGAGAGCTTATAATATGTTTGTTTATCCGATCCTGCATTGTTTGATGTTCCGGCACCCCATTTTGTTGTGGCAATTATCAAGTCTTTTTGTCCCAGAGAGTCCAGTGTAACAGCTGAATTAAGCGAAGCGGCGCCGCTGCCAATTATTAGTGTATTAAGCGAATAGTACTTAACATTAAAACCACCAATTTGTATAAATTCACTTCCCATCGGCAATCAGTTTTTTTAGTTCATTACCATAAATTTCCCTGTCGTGTATTACACATCCACCCGGACTGAGACTCCTGATCAGCCTTGTGCAGCCTGAGCATGTTATGCACACTTTTCGCGGATCGGCCATCCCGTTCTTCATCAGATCCAGCGGCATTGAGGGGTATGCAAACGAATTCCTGCCGAACCCCATGAATGATGCCTGACCGTTCCTTATTATCGAGGCTCCTGCGTTTGGGGCATAATGTCTTAAGAAAGACCATGCAGAGCCGACCATGGCTATATCAGGAAATCGTTCCTGAAATAATGAGGTACTGTTTATCATTCTCACAACACCTTCGAGAGGATGCTCTGCAGGTTTGTCCTGGCCGGGAAGAGGATTATCATAAGGCCGGCTGACATGTGGATTGAAATAGGGACTTCCCATTGTTATGTTAATAAGACTGATACCTCTCAATTTAAGCTGATCGACCAGAAGAAGAGGCTCCGTAAAGTCCGGCTCTCCTTCCTCATCTACACCGAAGCCACCCCTGTAAAGATCAGAGATACCCAGACGGGTTGTTACAACAATCCCCGGAACTTCATACTTAATCCTGTCGATTGCTTCAAGCAGGAATCTGAATCTTCGTGATGTCTCTTCTCCTCCGAAATCGCTGTTCATCCTTGTCTTTGCTGAAAGGAGTTCCACAACAAGGTAGCCATGGCAGGCCTTTAAGTCTACTGCGTTAAATCCCGATTTATAAGCCAGCTTTGAAGCTTCGACGAACTGGTCCATTATCCTTTTAAGATCGTCATCAGAAAGTATGCTGGGAGTTACTTTATCAAGCAGCGGATTAAGAGCTGCAACTTGTGGTTTTGCAATTCCCTCAGGCTTGCTGTAACGTCCTGAGTGAGTCAGCTGAACTACAAGAAAAGGATCTATTCCCTGTTTAATTGCATTTTTTCTGATATCATGGTTCAGTCGGGAATAATTATCAGTATTTTTTTTATTGATCCAAAGCTGGTGGGGATTTGAACGTCCATCGTGCATGACGGAAACGGCTTCATGCCAGATTATCCCGCTGCCTCCCGAAGCATACCTCATGTAACGCCTTATCGAAAGCTCTGACGGCGAACCGTCATTTTCTGAATCGTATCCCTCCATTGGCTGAACCACAAGACGATTAGCTATTGAAAATCCGGCCAGTATATATGGCTGAAACAAAGGAGTTATATCATCAGAAAAAGGAAGGTCAAATCCCAGGTCCTTTGCCTTCTGCTGAAGTTCATCTTTGGTCCTGTATTTGAAACGTTCGTGCATCTTAGTAATGGAAATCGGATGAACTGAACCGCGGATTGACAATGTTGTTATAAATTGATCCGAAAGTATATGTGAGTTGAATTCCTCCTTCAACCCGGTATTTTGTAGCAAGCTCTCTTAACTGCAATAACCTTTCTGCTTCTGAAATATCACCCTTATTAAGGCTGAGCTGATCGTTGATGTGCGCTACCCCTCCATTTATATCAAGTGATAGTCCTTTAAAAATTCTTATACGTACCGAGCCAATCAGTTCAATCCTGTTTTTCGAGAAATCATGGAAATAATTTGAGCCCATTAATAAAAGATTAATTGATCCCCATTTTTTTTGCAGCTGGAAAGCAACATTCATTCTCTGCACATAGAGAGTCTCCTTCACCTTATTATAAACAGTTGAGTCAATATAATTATTGATTTGCATCCCGGCGCTGTATAAAATCCTTAGCTGCCGGTGTGTTGCTTCGGAATAAGGGTAAATATCATACTCTATTGACGGCAGGAAGTCAGTCCTGAAATTTAAGTTTTCACGGGTTGAAGATCCCAGATCCCATACCAGGCCGGCCGACCAATGGTCACTTATACTTTTTACAAACAGATTATTGATCATAAGGGCACTGGTAGTATAAGTACTTGTAGTCGCTGAGTCGGTATTGACATTCTCAATGAATTTTTCCCGGTCGAAGAAATGATCCATTTCGATTTCAAGCTTAATATCAGGAGTTATTTTACTAATATTTATGGAGTTTCTCAGTTCAAGTTGTTTATTAGCTTCTTCTGATTCATACTGAGGTTCAGTTGATAACTCAAAAACCCAGTTATTCCATCTGTCAATAACCTCTTCAGATTCCAGATCTTTATTATGCTTTATTTCGATTTCGTTAAACAACGGCGTTTTTGCCACGTATCTCATAAGGCCCATCTTAAGCATGTTCGTCCGCTTTTCCCTGATCACGGTACCTGTCTGATCAGGGCTGCTCGTAAATGTAAGGGTATCATTAAGCCCTTTGAATTTACCCTGTCCCTGAAAAGTGAATGTAAACTGCTCTCCACCGCTTCCGGCATCCTGATCGGTAACAAGAATAAATACTTCAGCCTCCCTGACGTCCCTTACGTAGTTAATATAGGGGATCTCCTGGCGGGTATAATTCATGTCGCAATCATTACAGTCAAGGAAGATTTTGACGGCTTTTGCCCTTGTGGAATCACCTGCAGATTTGTTTTCCTGAGATATGATATTTGAAGGGATGAAAATCGCTGTCATCAACATTATCAGAAGCTTTGTACAATTTTCCATAATTCAGAATATCCGGGGTATGCATTTACAATTCAATTTTCTTTGGACAAATATCATAATATAATTGCAGGCAAAATAGTCCACAAATTATTTGGCAGCCCAAATTAATGATTTTTAACTTCTTCATCCTCTTCTTCTTCATCCGGCCATTCATAAACAGGTTGCTGGGGTCCCTCTTTCCTGTAGGCAACTGCAAGGATAATTCCTGAAATGAACCCAAGCATATGTGATTCCCAGGATACTTCTTTATATATATTGGGGAATATTCCCCACACCATTGATCCGTAGAGGAAGACGATCAACAGGGATAGTGCTATAAGCCTGAAGTATTTCCTGATAATACCGCTGAAAAAAAGGAAAGAGGCCAATCCATAAATCAGGCCGCTTGCCCCAATATGCCATGCGCTTCGGCCTGCAAGCCATACCAGAACCCCGGTGAGAAAGTACGTCCAGAGAGATACCTTCACGGCTATTTCAGAGTAGAAGTAGAAAAGGACGGTTCCAAGAAAGAAAAGAGGGAGGGAATTGTTGAACAGATGTCCGAAATCTGCATGAATAAAGGGAGAAAATATTATTCCCGGCAGGCCTGATGGTGTCAAAGGAAAAATTCCAAGATTTGACAGGTCAATTTCAAATAGCACTTCGATCATCTTTACGAGCCACATTAGAAAAACAAAAACTCCGGGGATTAACATACTGAGAAATAGTTTCTTTCTGAAAAAATCCCTTTCGTCTTTGATTCTGGAGTTTTCTGAGGCCATTTAGAAACGGAAAAAGAAATAAAAGAAATAAGCTGATTTATCTGCGTTCATCTGCGGGAAAAACAATCCCTGCTGAATTCCTGATATTATCCAATGTCTTCATCAGTCCAATACTGAAAGAGAGGGGGACCACCGGACTTTCGGTCAGACCTTTATCGAGGCATCTCATAACCTCTTCGGCTTCCCAGTGATATCCCAGTGCCGGGGGACTGAAAACAAAGGTTTCCTTTTCCCTGCCGTGAAGGCCGAGTATGACCCTCTGGTTCATATCACGTCCACGCGATATGGTAAGGTTACCTTTTTCGCAGAGGAGATCGCATCCTATTCCGATGTTCGTCCTGAATGAACTGTAGATTGTTGCCATGGAACCGGTGTTATATTTAAAGATGGCGCTCAGTGACTCTTCGGATCCCGTTTCGCCAAATGTTGCGGTAGCTTTTATCTCATCAGGAATACCAATGAATGTCAAGGCATCAATTACAGGGTAAATACCAATATCAAGAAGCGAACCTCCTCCCAGTGCGATGTTGAATTTACGATCGGCAGGATCAAATGGGGGATTAAATGAGAAGTATGCATGCAGATGGATTATTTTGCCCAATACTTCTGACTTCAGAATTTCAATTGCCTTTCTATAGTTAGGCTGGAAAGGGGGCCACAGAGCCTCCATCAGAAAAACATTCTGATTACGGGCTTCCTTGATCATCTCCCCGGCTTCACGGCTGTTCAGAGCAAAAGCCTTCTCACAGATAACAGCTTTATTGTTTTTCAGACAGAGTAAAGTCTGGTCATGATGTTGGGAATGAGGTGAAGCAATATAAATCACATCGACTGCCGGATCACATGCAAGGTCCATATAATTTCCGTAGATTTTCTTAAAACCATGATCATGTGCGAATTTCTCTGCCCGTTTAATGTCACGCGAACCAACAGCGTATAAATCGGCATTTTCAAGGACCTTTAGCCCGTTTGCGAATTTCGCAGCCATTTTGCCGGGGGCCATGATTCCCCATTTGTAATGTCTGGTCATATTTGAATTGTTTGGATAAAGATAAGGAATATGACAGTATTGGCAATTTTTCAAACTTCAGATGAAAATCCAGATTGATTTACCTTTCTGATTTACCAGATTCCAATTATTTCCTTGTTTACCTCACCCCTACCCCTCTCCATATGGAGAGGGGCTAAAACATTGACCTATTGTTTATTGTACTCCTTCTCCTCAAGGAGTAGGAGTTGGAGGATGAGGTGAGAATGAAGGAGAAAATGCTATTTGCAAGCTTCAATTATTTTTATTAATACTTGATCAATTCCATTTGTAACTTCTTCATTTCGGAACCGGAGAATTTTAAAGCCTTTTTCTTCTAGTTCGAACGACCGACCATCATCATAATCCTTTTGTTCATTTGTGTCATGAATTCCTCCATCCAGTTCAACAATTAATTTCTTTTCATGACAATAAAAATCAGCTATAAAAATATCAATTGGATGTTGTCGTCTGAACTTCAACCCATTTAATTTTCTGCCCCTTAATCGTCTCCACATAATTCTCTCTGTTTCAGTCATGTCATTTCTTAAGTCTTTTGCTTTGGCAAAAATATCAGGTTTAGCAGCCCAGGTAAGGTTATCTTTATACTCTTGCATGGTATGAATTCCAAATCAAATTTAATAATTTCTGTTTATTTGAAATCAAAGTCAACTCACCATTCTGTAAGTCAATCTGCGAATAGAGTAAGTCGCAACAAACCAATAATATTATAGTCTTCACCTTCTTTTTCTGCATTGCTTTCATCTCAGCTTAAATCAATCTTCATTGTTTGTTTACCCCACCACAACTATTCTCTTTTTGCACTCCTTCTCCTCAAGGAGAAGGAGCCAGAGGATGAGGTGAGAAAGTAGGAGAAGGAGCGGAGGAAAAGGTAACCTCAGATGAAAATCGGTATGTCCAACATTTATAATTAATGGATCAAATTTCTTTTTTGTGGTTCCTTTTCACAATATCTTTTCCACACCGCATTTTCGATCATAAAACCACAATTTTGTATATTCTTGAATATCATTTTATTGCAATTTATTTTATATCGTAATATAATTTTATCAGTACTATGTATTGCATAGTATAATTTATTATATATATCTTTGCATTGTAATGTTGTATAATTTTTATAGTAGTAATTTTTATAAGGTTCTATGAAACCCACAGGTCTGGAAATCCAAAAGAGAGTCTGAAAATTTTCAGGATGCAGGTTCCAACAGGTAATTAAAATAAAAAAAATACTGATGAAAATAACTGTAAGTGTAAATCTGGGGGGTTACTCCTTCAATATCGACGAAGATGCGTATTCAGAACTTAAGAGATATCTTAAGAATCTTGAGCTGCACTTTGCCGGGGAAGAGAGTTCTTCGGAAATCCTGTCAGACATCGAGAGCAGGATGTCCGAGCTGCTCCGTTCGAAGCTGAGCGGGTACAAACAGGTAATAAATTTTAATGATGTCAGGGAGGTTATTTCAGTAATGGGAAATCCGGAGGATTTTTCTGATAACGAAGGACCCTCACCAAAAGAGAAATTCTCAACACCGGGGGCTCATCGCATGTACCGCGACCCCGACAAGAGAATTATCGGGGGTGTATGTTCAGGAATGGGTGCTTACTGGGATATTGAGCCATGGATAATCCGTGGAATCTTCATTGCCCTGGTTATTGCCGGAGGCCTTGGCATCCTGATATATCTGATCCTTTATATAGTGCTTCCCGAAGCAAAAACAACTGCACAGAAGATTGAGATGAAAGGTGATCCTGTGAACATTCATAATATAAAGGATTCGGTTCAAAAAGAGTTTGACACTGTGAGAAAGAATATGAAACTATGAAATCCGCCCCCAACCCCCTAAAGGGGGCTTAAAAACTAAAAATCTAAGTCCCCTTTAGGGGATTTAGGGGTAAAAAATTAGAAACTTTAAAAATCAATCAATATGGATCTGGAAAATACGAAAGCACAAATGCGTAAGGGAATACTCGAGTACTGCATTTTGTCGGTACTGTCGAAGAATTCCTGCTATGCGAGCGATATCATTAAAGAACTCAAGGAGGCAAAGGTGATAGTTGTTGAAGGAACCCTTTACCCTCTTCTTACAAGGCAAAAGAATGGCGGCCTTCTGAGTTACCGCTGGGAAGAATCGCAACAGGGTCCTCCGAGAAAATACTATGAACTCACCTCGGAGGGAAGGGAATATCTTGCTGACCTTGATACATCATGGGAGGAGCTTGTTGAATCCGTAAACCTCATCAGGACAAAATAACCCTATATTAACTTTTTAATTGAGAAAAAAATGGATAAAACAATCAAAATAAATCTCGGCGGTACACTTTTCCAGATCGATGAGGAAGCTTATAAAATTCTGCGCCGCTATCTCCAGGATATTGATGACAGATTAAAAAACACACCCGGAGGATCAGAAACCATTGAGGATATAGAATCGAGGATCGCCGAAATATTTCAGTCGCAGGGTGGGACTGCAGCAGTGATTTCAAGTGAGAATGTCGAATCGATGATTTCAATTATCGGTAAACCGGAGGACTTTGATGCAGGCAGTGAAACAACAGAGACCAGAAAATCATATACACATTCAGCAAGCCAGAAAAAATTGTACCGGAATCCCGATGATATGATAATAAGCGGAGTCTGTGGAGGACTGGGAGCATTTCTCAATATGGAGGCTGTATGGGTCAGATTATTGTTCATTATTTTTACATGCTTTTTCGGTATAGGATTTTTCGTTTATGTTGCCCTCTGGATTGCACTCCCCTCAGCTCAATCAGATTCCCAGAAAAGAGAAATGTATGGCAGGGATGACTTCCGCTCACCAAGGCAGAAACCGAACTCCGGGTATTCATTTGCGTCAGGTGATGCTACACAAACTGCCCCGGGACAGGCAGGATCGGGAGTCGGAAATGCCTTTAACGAGGTGTTCAGGGCTATAGGTAAAGTCATTTTCATAATCCTGCGCATCTTCCTTATCCTTATAGGAATTTCCTTTGTCCTTTGCGGATTCATTGCCCTGGTATCATTCGTTATGGTTTTCTTCTTCCATTACCCGGGATATTTTTCAACACATTCATTCGGAGTAAATCTCTTCTATTTACCTGATTTTCTGAACTACATCGTTAATCCTGCAATTGCCCCCTGGATCCTTGTACTCACATTCATTGTTATCCTTATGCCTCTCCTGGCACTTATTTACTGGGGTGTAAAAATGATTTTCTGGTTTAAGGCAAAAGATGGGATTTTCAGCCTTGCCGGACTGGTAATATGGGTGGTGTGTGTTGCTGCACTTTCGCTCCTGCTGTTTAATGAAGGCATCACTTATGCCGAAACAGCCAAAACAGAATCGGAGGAGGTTATTGAAAAGGCTCCGGCAAATCTCTATATTTTGGCCGATCATAAAGTGGCCGACCTGCATTATGATAAGGAGATCTCCTTTGACGAGGAGGATTATAACGTCTATTTCATTGATGATAACAAAGGATTATTCATTGGTTCCGGCCTCTATTTAAACAATTCCGATGATAAATCGGTTAGGCTAAATGTCAGAAAACGTTCAACCGGCCGGAGTAGAATTGACGCTTCAAGTAAAGCAGAAAGTTTATTATACAACTACAAAATCTCTGGTGATACCATTTTCATTGATGAGTATTTCTCTATCCCGGCAAATACCAAATGGTCATTTGATGATGTAAGAGTGAACGTGTATATTCCGGAGGGGACTGAAGTCCATTTCGATAAAACTACCGAGAATATGTTCCGCAGACAGCATTATTATAACGATGAGTGGAACTGGAGATGGGATGGAGAGTCCAAAGAAATGGTCCGATCCAACAGAGGAAATAATCAATGGATTATGACAGAAGATGGCCTTAAAAGATCGTCTGACAGAGATGAATAAATGTTGCTTGTTACTGGTTGCTGGTTGCTTTATTACAGATTAATGGTTAACATGTTTCCCGCTTATACCAGTCCGATAATATAATATGATAACAAAAACAACCAGTAACGAGCACCTAGCACCCAGCAACCTTTGTTAAAGCTTCTTGTTTTTCATTCCTGATATCTTCATGACAATCCGGTATCCATCAGTGGGTGCCGGATTTTTTATATTCTTAAATTTATTCTTCCCGGGATTACTCTCAATTAAAAATATAGTTATAATTTTATTCTATTAATAATTTCTGCAAGAACAAACCTGTCAAATCAATGAAAAAACTTTATTGTTGTCTTCTGATTGTTATTTCATACCCCTGTTTTTCGCAGGAGCCGATTGTTAGTTCAGATACAATACGGAAGGATGCTCTTAATGTTTATATGTCAGCTGGTAGTTTTATAAAAAAGGAGATCACATTCATCAATTATGTAAGAGATCTTAAATCTGCAGATCTGGCTATCATTCAGACTTATCAGACCACCGGATCAGGCGGAATCGCATATACATATTTCCTTGTGGGACAGAATAAATATAAAGGGATGAATGATACTATTGTAGTAAATGAATTCCCGGACGATACTGAAGACCTTTTCAGAATAAAACAGGTAAAAGCTCTAAAGATGGGATTAATGAGATATGTTCTAAAAACACCCTTATCAGGATTTTTTGATATCAATTTTACCCGGCCGGTTAAGGAGACAGTTTCTAATGATAAATGGAAGAGCTGGGTGTTCAGCACAAGTTACTATTTGTTCCTTAACGGTGAGAAGAGTTATAAAGCCACAGATATGGATGGATCTTTTTCTGCTGATCATATTACTGAAATGAATAAATTTAGTTTTAGCTATTCATATAGCTGGAGCAATACAGATTATGACATAGACGGATACAAAATCAACAGTTTTTCAAGAAGTCAGTATGCAAATATTCTCTATGTCAAAGGACTGAATGACCATTGGTCAACCGGAGCGGCATTCAGCGCTACATCATCCGTTTACAGCAATTATGACCTGAGCTTAACAATCACTCCTGCAGTTGAATATGATATTTTCCCTTATTCAAGGTCAACCCGGCGCCAGTTGAGTTTTTTATACAAGATAGGTGTTGAAATCAATAATTATAACGATACCACCATTTATAACAAGACAAAAGAAAATCTTGGTATTCAATCTCTTACTGCAGCTTATAAGGTAGTTGAAAAATGGGGATCAATCAACCTCAGGGCTTACTGGAACAATTATCTTCATGATTGGAGTAAAAACAATCTTAGTTTATATGGAAGCATGAATTTCAGGATCGCAAAAGGTTTAACCTTTAATATTAGTGGAGGAGCTTCGCTTGTCCATGATCAGCTATCTCTTGTCAAGGGGGGGGCTACTTATGAGGAAGTATTACTCAGACGAAAAGAGATCGCAACACAGTATACATATTATACAAGTTTAGGACTGACTTATACTTTCGGATCAATTTATAACAATGCAGTAAATCCCAGATTCAGCGGAGGAATGTATTGAAACGAGCCTGTTTTCAGAAGAAATGCTAAAAACTGCAAAGGTTAATGTTTTGTTAAAAATTTAAAATATTAAAGTCAGATCCCAATAATCACTTAATTTCATAGTCATTTTTACTAACCATATTTCAAGCCATGAAAAGATATTTTCTTTTTGTTATTCTTATATTACCATTTTTCAGGGGTTATTCTCAGGAAACACCCTCAAAATCTGATACTTTACGCAAAGATGCGCTAAATGTATTTATGGAAAGCTCTGATTATGTCTTTGAACAACAAGCTGATTATATTCACAGGGAAATACCTTATGTTAATTATGTCAGGGATATCAGGGATGCAGGTGTATATATAATTCCCACCAGGCAAAGTACTGGCTCGGGAGGATATGAAAACACTTGCTTTTTAGTCGGTCAGCATGAGTATGCAGGTATGCGGGATACTTTAGTATTCCTTACCACGCCGGATGAAACCAATGAAGGTTACAGGCAGAAAATGGTCAAAACTTTAAAAATGGGTTTGATGCGATATGTGGCCAAAACTCCGCTTTCAAAATATATGAACATTTCTTTCAGTGAACCTTTATCTGAAACCGTATCGACTGATAAATGGGACAGCTGGGTTTTCAAAGGTTCATTTGATGGATTTCTTAATGGACGAAAAACATATAAATCAAGTTATCTTTCAGGAAATATTTCAGGAAGCAGAATTACCGAAGACTGGAAAATAAATTTAAATGCCCGGTATTACACAGACAATTCCAAATACATAATCGATGAAGATGTTATTAAGAGTCACTCCGATTCAAAATACCTGACTGCGCTTATAGTAAAAAGTTTGTCAAATCATTGGTCATTTGGAGGTTCAACATCTTTAGGATCATCAAGTTACAGTAATAAGAGGTTGTATTTTAATCTTATGCCGGGTATAGAATATGACCTTTTCCCATATTCCGAATCAACCAGGAGGCAATTAAGAATCCTGTATTCGGCAGGATTAAGCTTTGTCAATTATACTGATTCCACCATTTATAACAAGATAAAGGAAAACCTATGGCTTCATACCCTTTCAGCTTCATATGAGGTTGTGCAGAAATGGGGGTCGATAGACTTCACAATGTCATACAGTAATTATTTTCACGATTGGTCAAAAAACAATCTGTCATTCGACGGATATCTTAGTTTAAGGATTGCCAAAGGACTAAATGTTAACTTCGGGGGAGGTGCCTCTCTGATTCATGACCAGCTGAATCTTGTCAAGCAGGATCTTTCCTATGATGAGATTTTATTGCAAAGGAAGGAGATAGCCAGTCAGTATCAGTATTTTACCAGTTTTGGATTCTCCTACACTTTCGGTTCGATCTACAACAATGTTGTTAACCCACGTTTCGGAAACAGCGGCGGCGGTGGAATGATGATAATAATGAATTAGAGAAACCCTTTGTGTCCCTTCGTGGGTACTTTGTGTTCCTTCGTGGCTAAAATAAAATCTCTAAACCACAAAGGTCACCAAGGGTAGCACTAAGGGGATCACAAAGGTTAGACCATCTAAAACTTCTTTAATAAAATACTTGTCACCTTCTAGAAAACCAATTATCCAGTTCCTGTTCCCGGATATCATTTAAAAATTCATTGTACATTTCGTCAGTCATATTTTGTAAAGGGGATCTGAACTGACCAAAGTCGAAGCCGAGATATCTCATATATGCCTTGCCCGTTACTATCCCTCTGTATTTTCCGAAGAGATCAATCATATCTATTGAAATTTGCTGCAACTGCCTTGCTTCTGCCAAATTTCCATTGTTAAACGCCTTGATAAGGTTGTGATAAAGAGGTGCGGCAAAATTATATGTGCTTCCCACAAATCCTTTACATCCAAGAGACAGCGCCGGGAGAAGGCATTCATCTTTTCCCCACAAAAGGTCAAAAGCGCCATCCCTGAAATTAAGGCACGAAAGAAAATCAGCAAAGTCCTCATGATTGTATTTGATCCCGGCAAAATTTGGAAGTCCTGATGTGATTTTTTCAAGAAATGATAACATTGGCATATAAACCCCAGTAAGTGAAGGGATATGATAAAAATAGACTGGCAGCTGTGGAACTGATTCACTGATCCTTGAAATAAAATCGGCCAGATGATCGGCATTAACAGGCTTAAAGTAATATGGCGCAACAATTGCAATGGCAGAGATTCCGATTTCGGCAGAGAATACTGCATTTTCAATGCACTCTTTGTAAGAAGTCCCTCCGACAAGATTAATGATGCGGACTTTCCCTCCCGACACAAGGCAACTGGCCCAGTTCTCCGCCTGAAGCTGCTTTTCTTTTTGTGTTAATGAAACTCCCTCACCGGTAGTTCCATTAATAAATGCCCCGACGACCCCGTTCTTCTCAAGAAAGTCATAATAAGGCTTTATTAAATCATAAATAATGTTGCCGCCTTTGTCCATCGGGGTGAAAGGAGCAGCAACGAGCCCTTCAAATTTTTGAATTTTCATGATGATGCGATATAAACAGTCTTTACGTTAAAGATAATGATTGTTAATGTAACTTACCGGGCATTGGCCCGGAGCAGTAAATTTGCATAACTAATATTTTCGTTATAAATTTGGCCTGGTCAAGAATACGATATTGCATTGCACGCTTGAAATTTTAACATATTGAATTAATGATCCTTAGCGTCTTAGCGCCTTTGTGGAATTTCATACTGCCACTAAGATACCAAGGCGCCAGGTTTCGCAAAGAAATCGCATTATACTGTTTATCATGCTATTATTATCAAAATAATTGTAACAAAGTATATACTTAATTTTCTTAAATTGTTAACCGCAAAAAGCGTTTAAATAACGCGGGATAAATGATTCTTATTCATTTCAAAAAATAGACATGAAAAAATTACTCTTTCTGCCGGTTTGCATCTTCTCCATGATCAATCAATTGATGCCTCAGAACGTGACAAGAAATTCAAGAATTGACCTGATGCTTGCTCAGGGTGATTATGAGAAAGTTATTGATACCTGCAAACTTATACTAACTTCTGACAGCTTAAACCCGGACATCTATTACAAAATGGCTATTGCTTATCAAAACACGCTTGATGAGGAACAGTCACTTAATTGTTATTACAAGGCTTCCAAACTCAAACCCGAAAGCAGGGTGTATAATTTCTCACTGGCAAACGCATATTATACCCAGGGTAAATTCACTCTGGCTGAACCTTTGCTTATTGACCTCAACACTCTGGATTCCACTAAATGGTTGTATGCTTACTACTTATCAAGTATCTACATGCAGTCGGAGAGATATGATGATGCACTAAACATCTATAACAGGTTTTTATCGAAAGATTCCACTAATTGTGTTTACCTCGATAAAACTGCTTTCGCATATTTGAAGAGTGGTTATTTTTACGATGCTATTGATTTGTATAACAAGTCTTTGTCAATTAACAATAAAAACCTCTCTGTCATCAAAAACCTCTCCTTCCTGTATGCTTCTACAATGAATTCTGACACAGCTATACAGATTCTTACAAGGGGAATAGAGATTGATTCGACCGATAAAGATCTGTACATAAGGCGGGCTCAGATCAATTATTCAAAAAACTACACTAAACGGGCAATGGATGATTACCTGGTTCTCCTGGCAACCGGCGATTCTTCAAAACTATATCTGAAAAGAACCGGCATCGGTTATAGTTACAATTTCCAGCCAAAAGAAGCAATCAGATATCTGCTGCTGGCATATAAGGCTGATTCTGCCGATTATGAGACATGCAGTTTCCTGGGGCAGTGTTATTATAAGATAAAGGATATGAAGAACAGTATCTATTACTATAATAGAGTTCAGGACATTCTAAGACCTATATACGCACAGGTGGGACTGACTCATTACCTGTGTGCTGATTCTCAAAGAGATAATGGCAGCTATAAAGATGCAATAGCCAGCTATCTCAAGGCATATGCAATTAATTCCGATCCGAACATCAACATGATAATTGCAAATATCTATGATGAAAAATTAAATAACAAAGAGAGAGCTATTACCTATTATCAGAGATTTCTTAATACTGTAAAAAATCCGAAAATGAAATACCCCTCAGGTTATATTGAGAAAATTGAGAAACGGTTGGAATATCTGAAAAAGAGTCCTGCAAAGTGAGTGACATGGTATTTGGAAATGCATGCAAGATTTAATATTAACTTAACCAAAAAATAATGAAAAAGGTTTTTATATCAATTATAGGCTGTTTTGCAGTTGTTACATTCGCTGCGGCCCAAACAGATACGACAACAATAACCAGGGTAGGTGATAAAGCTCCTGTTTTCATCTGTAAGACTATTGATGGCAAAACAATAGATATAAGCAAGCTGCAAGGCAAGATCGTTATGATCAATTTCTTTGCAACATGGTGCGGGCCATGCAATCTTGAACTACCTGTATTGCAAAAAAATATATGGGACAAATACAAAAATAAGGATAATTTTCAGCTGATAATTCTGGGTCGCCAGCACAATGAATCAGAAGTAAGTAACTATGTAAAAAGCAAAAAATTCACAATGCCATTCGCTCCCGATCCGGAGAGGAAGATATACGGACTATATGCAACCCAGTTTATTCCAAGAAATATAATTATCGGGAAAGATGGAAGGATCATTTTCCAAAGCATGGGATATACTCCTGAAGAATTCAAAAAGATTGAAGAGCTGCTTGCGGAAAAATTGAAATAATCCCCCGGCTAAAGCACATCATACCCCGGACCATTTTATTTATTTTATTTAACTTTGATTAAACAAACCTCTGTTACAACCTGAATTTTAAATCGATGAAATCGAGGAAGTATAACCAGTTTGGCAAATTTTCGGTAGCAGTTATGCTTCCAATACTCATCTTTTTGGTGATCATGCTGATAGTGATCGGATTTAAGGATGCAATTCCGGCAATAATACTGATATTTGTTATACTGACTTTTCTGGTCTGCCTTTTGATCTTCTATAAACTGACAATTGAAATCGACAACTCACATGTTGCATTCAGACTCGGTACCGGTCTGGTAAAAAAGAAGTATGCCCTCAAAGATATTGAAAGCTGCAGACCGGTTAAAAATTCTGCATTATACGGGGTCGGTATCCGGATGATCCCGGAAGGCTGGCTCTACAATGTATCGGGATGGTTTGCAATTGAACTGACTTTTAAAAACAAAAAATCTAAAATCCGGATCGGGACAGATAAACCTGAAGAAGTAGCAGAAGCAATCAATAAATTATTGAATAAACCAGGTTTGGATTCTGCTTATGATGAAGCTTTTGAATCTTCAAGCCGTTCGGGTTACTATATTCTTGCTTTAATTATCCTGGCAGGAGTAATCCTGCCAATAATTCTGATTATATCAGGCGGGAAGGAGACAAAATATGAATTCTCGGATTCATCTTTTACAATAAATGGCATGTATGGTCTGACAGTCGACTATTCAAAGATCGTCCGGATCGATACAATAAATTCTTTACCAAAGATCAAAGCAAGAACAAACGGATATGCACTGGGAAATACATTAAAAGGAAATTTCAAGCTCTTTGACCAGACTAAAGTCAAACTCTTTGTTGAGGAAGGTAAACCTCCATATATTCATATCAAAACTGACGAGACTGAGCTGTATCTGAATCTTAAAGATCCGGTAGCGACGTCTGATCTGTATAATAAAATCAAGACCAACCTGAATCATTAAGTATAGTAATCCCGGTGATCAGCTTTGGAATATTTTTTGCTGTTAATTATTTCACACTGACCATAAATAATAGCTCAAATCTATGAAAAATCGATTTTTTTATTCTCTTCTTTTTATTGCCATTGCTCTTACATCCTGTAAGAAAGAATTCCCTGATGACCCTCTTGCAATAGATAAACTGTCAGTAAGTGACTGCAAAACAAAGGGAGATAACTCAAAGGCTGCTGACCCGGAATATATTACTATTAAAACTGTGGATGATTATTACCTGAAATTCAGTCATATCAATTCAATTCTTAATTGTGAACCGGGAATAATAACAGTAGCAATAGAAATCAAATCAGATACAATCATAGTTAATGAAACAGAAGAAAGCTCACTTGCAAACTGTGTTTGCCCTTATGACATTGAGTTCAGACTGGGACCCCTGGAATACGGGATCTATCCTGTCAGATTTCAAAAAGGTGGCCTTACTTTTAAAGAATATTCACTGAATTACAATAAGTCAACAGATGTCAGAATTGACATTCAACCTTAAAAGAACCCTCCGATGAAAATTGCATGTGTCATACTTGGGACCAGGGGCGATGTCCAGCCAATGATTGCACTGGCTACGGGACTTATGAAAAAGGGTCACGAAGTTCTTATTGTTGCTCCGCCCGAAAATGAAGAACTGGTCAGACGATATGAGTGCCGGTTCGAACCATTGGGTTCATCGATTAAAAAGGCTGTAGAAGAAAATCCGGAAAAGCAGAAGGGAGGAGTTGCTGCTACTATCTCACTGAAGGATGGAAAGAGGATTATTGGTGACCAGATTAACATTCTTCCGTCGATAATCAAAGGTGTCGACCTTGTTCTCGGGGCAGGGATTGTTGTGGGAGTACAGACAGCTGCGGATATTGTAAAAGCACCATACCGCCTGGTTGCATTTTATCCTATATTGCTTGGAACTACAAAGGATGATCCTTTAAAAAACCGTATTATGTTCGGTTTTGGAAGATCGATGATGAATATCCTTGTCAGGGGATTCATCAACAAGAACAGGATGGCCCACGGATTGGAACCCATAAAAGATGTATGGGCTCACTGGCTTGGAAAAAATGTTATTGTTGCATCCGATAAGGAACTATGTGCTGCCCGTGAGGGAGTATCTTATGATTTTACTCAAACCGGTTTCATGCTTTTACCGTCAAAGAATGGTCTGCCTGATAATGTTGCAACTTTTATAAGGTCAGGGAAGCCTCCAATTTATATTGGGTTTGGAAGCAATCCAATCGCTGACAGGGAGAAATACAGTCAGATGTTTGAAAAGGTGAGGACAGCAACCGGTCAGAGGTTCATTGTATCGAAAGGATGGGCAAACCTGCCGGATACAGATTCGCCGGATATCATTTTTGTTGATGAGATGCCATTCGAATTCCTGTTCCCGAAACTGGCCGCTGCAATCTTTCACGGCGGAACCGGTACGATGGCGGCAGTGACCAGGGCAGGTATCCCCCAGGCAGCATTCCCTTTCATGGGAGACCAGTTTATGAATCGCGATCAGATCGTGAAACTTGGATTAGGTCCCAAAACCTGCAATTTTAAGGAAATGACCGCAGAATCAATTTCCCTGGCGATCAGGGAATGTATAACAAATGATTCTTATAAGAAAAACGCGGCTGAGATGTCTGAACGGCTTAAAGACTCAAATGGAACTGATCAGACTGTCAAGGTGATTGAAAATATTCTATATCCCAACTTATGAAAACCCATTCTTATAACCTTTTCCCGAAACCTTTGGTCCTGATCGGATATGCCCTTATAATTCTGGCATTTGTTCTGTTTTTTTTAAATCTCTATTCCGGTAAAAGTGAAAGTATCCTGAATGATCTTGTATCTTCAATTGCAATCGTCTTTATCGGACTGGTATTGGTTTCATTCAGGTCAAAAATAATTATTGATGATAAATCAGAAATTGTAATTAAGGAATCAGACTTTTTAGGATTAACCCTTTCAAATGAAAAAATAAAGATCCCCCATGGTTGTGATAGAATTTTTATCAAGCAAAAGAACAAAACAGGCACCGGATATTACAGGTCCGTTCTGCCTGTGAGCTATAAGTTTAAATCCTATGACATGTTTTTTCATTCAGATAAAGGTGTAGTAAGATTAATAAATACCGATTGCAGCAGAGCGATAAAAATCGCGGAATTTTTTAAATCAAATCTGAAACTTGACTATACTCTTGAGTTAACACAATGAACTTTAATCATGGCAAAGAACAGACAGGATCATGAATCTCCGGAATCAATTGCATCCTGGGGTTGGAAGTATCTTTGTATCCGGGTTCACAACCAGCCCTTTTGGAATAGCCAATCTCCCATACACCAGGAATAAGAGTTGCCATGATCGAACATAACGGAGCTCCCATAGAAATGATTGAATTTGATAAGAGCAAATAAAAAAGATTTGACATAAGGTTGCCGATCCTGTAACTTTACATAAAGCAAATATCTTGTCTGCTTATGTAATTTTATTAATAATCTTTGAGTTAAGGAGGAAATCATGAAAAACAAACTATGGTTACTTGTTGTTGCCTTGTTTTTTATGCCTGCTGTAATTCAGGCTCAGGAATCTGAATACAAAGACACCCCCTGGTTCTCAGGTATGCCCAACTTCTATATCTATGCAGCTGAGGATGTTGAATTCGGTAACTATAATTTCTTCAATGGCAAAAACTGTACAACAGTAGAAGGCAAAAAATTTAAAAGGACATATTCATTGAAGGAAGATGTACAGAAATCAAGCGTTATTCAAATAATGCGTAACTATTCCAACGCTGTAAAAAGCATGGGTGGTACAGTAATTTATGAGGGAATGCCGCAGAATGCCGAATGTGCTGAAAACAACGGAATTAATATGGTCGTTGGGAAAGCTGTTAAAGATGGAAACGAATTGTGGGTTGAGGCTGTCACTCTTGCTGGAGACGATTTCTATCTTACAATTGTCCTGAAAGAATTGATGAAGCAGGATGTAACAGCAAGTAACATGTTTGAAGCCCTGAACCGTGACGGTCATATTGCTCTATACATAAATTTCGATTTCG
>CAZCQC010000296.1:0-3226 GCA_964500155.1 uncultured Rikenellaceae bacterium
ATTCCCCTGGCAGCTTTTGCCTCACCTGTCGAAAATGGAGGGAAATTATAATGTAAAGTAAATTTTTCAGTTCCCTTGTTGAGGACATCATCTATTATCTTTTCATCTAGTTTTGTTCCAAGAGTTACTGTTGTAAGTGACTGTGTTTCTCCTCTTGTGAAAAGTGCCGATCCATGTGTAGCAGGCAGAGGATCTATTTCGCAGGTAATCTGTCTTATCTGGTCAGGTCTTCTTCCGTCGAGACGAGTGTTCTCATCAAGAACTAAACGCCTGGCGGCTTCTTTGACCACATCGTGATAATATTTCTTAACAAGTGTTTCGTTAACAGCGTCTTCCTCGGTGTACTGAGAAAGGAAGTCGTTTATCACCTGGTCAAAAGCCTCTTCTCTTTTATGTTTGTCATTTGTTCCGGATTTTGCCGCCTGGAAACATTTTTCATATGTTTCGTCCCAGATCTTTTTCTTAAGATCCTCATCGTTCTCCTCATGGCAATATTCGCGCTTAACTGTTTTTCCAAGCTCAGCAGCAAATTCCATCTGAGCCTGGCATTGAACTTTAATTGCCTTATGCGCAACCCTGAGAGCTTCAATCATGTCAGCTTCAGAAACTTCCTTCATTTCACCTTCGACCATAAGGATATTTTCGAAGGTAGCTCCCACCATCAGGTCAATATCTGCATCCTTAAGCTGGGTAGCCGTGGGATTAACAATAAAATTATTATTGATCCTTGCCACTCTAACTTCCGACATCGGACCGTTGAAAGGAACGTCTGATATTGCAAGGGCGGCAGATGCTGCCAGTCCTGCAAGAGCATCCGGAATAATATCCATATCAGCTGATATGAGATTGACAGTAACGAAAGTCTCGGCATGAAAATCATCCGGGAAAAGTGGTCTCAATGCTCTGTCAACAAGTCGTGAAATAAGGATTTCATAATCGGAGGGCCTGGCTTCCCTTTTAAGAAAGCCCCCGGGGATACGCCCGGAAGAGGCATATTTTTCCTTGTACTCAACCGAAAGAGGCATAAAATCAGTATCTTCTTTGGCTTCTTTTGCCGATACCACAGTTGCAAGTAACATGGTTTTGCCCATCTTCAACAGAACTGATCCGTCAGCCTGCCTTGCCATCCTCCCGGTCTCAAGCGTAATTATTCTCCCGTCACCGAGATCAATATTCTTCTCTTTAATATTAAACATTATATAATGATTTTTGATTGTCGAAATTACAATTTATTAAGAATAATAAGAAAAAAGGCAATTTTTAATTGCCTTCCTCTCTATTTACGTAATTTCAACGCTTTGACTATTTCGCGATAACGCTCAATATCTTTGATCTTCAGATAATCCAAAAGCCTTCTTCTTCTTCCAACGAGCTTAATAAGTGCCCTCTGGGTACTGAAGTCCTTCTTGTTCTTTTTAAGATGTTCGGTAAGATGTGATATCCTGTACGAAAACAATGCTATCTGTCCTTCTGCCGTTCCTGTATCAATCTCAGATGTTCCAAACGTTTTGAAAAATTCTTGTTTCTTTTCAGTAGTCAAATACATGTCTTTAATTAATATATTGTTTATCCATAAATAAATTGAGTCCCCAATTTTGGAACGCAAAAATAAGGCTTTTTTATGTAAACTATCAAACAATTGACTACTTTTTTTTTAAACCCGGTAATTATTTCTTTTTATGCCAACGACTTAAGGGTTAAAATTATTGCCCTCTGTTATTATAAAGACGTAAAGTTACTGGCAAAAGTTGCGTCGGATTTTGCTTAACTTCAACATTTTATTAACAATGGCAGGTAGTTATCACTATTTTTCAGGGTTCAAGCATTAGTTCATTTGAGTTTATCAGACTCTTCCCCATACTTATTATCCTGCACCCGATCCGGCATTCAAGACATCTTCTTTTCCTGCAATATTCATCTGAAAGCTGCAGCAGACCTTGTGTGTAGAATGCTGACTCAACCTTAACTCCTGCTGATTCCCAGTCTCTTGTTACAGAATTTGTTTCCGGAACAGTGCTTTCCAGAAATTCCAGGGCTTTTTCGCATATATCCTGGTCATTGTGGAAACGGCCATAAATAAATATAAGTGGTATAACAGCGTTGATAAGGATTATATCAGTTGCCTGATTACCTGTTTTTTTTGAGATCTCCCTGCTCTTTTTTCCAAACACATAATGATCATCCCAGTAGGATGAGGCCGAGACTTCGAACAGGCTTTTCAGATGTCTTATTTCAGAAGTCTCAAGTGTTCTTGAGAACAATCCTCCTGCAGCAGAAAGCATAGCCGATAGCTGGGATATCCGTACAGTGGGAAAATTTACAGGCCTGAGCCTGCTGAATTTCCAGATCCATCCATGCAAGGGCTGAAGTGAATATTTTGCTTTGAGGACCCTGTACTCTTTTATCAGGTCTTTATAGTACCTGTCAGACAATGCTTCTTTAAAAAGACCCTCCTCAAGCATGCCGGCCGTACCGAAAAGCAATGCTTCGATCTGAAATTTGTTGTCGGAGTGTTTACGGATTATTTTGAAAGGAAGGGCATTGGCAAGCATTTCGAAAGGCTCAGTGTTCACCCTGAAACCAAAATACCGGGTAAGCATCCGGTAAAATGTTTCCTCCCAGTCATTCCCTGTCCCGGCAAATATTTTCATCACTGCATCAGATTTTGCCTGAAGTCTTTCAATCAGAAGCGAATGAAGCCAGTTCCTAAAAAAGAAAAGGTCAAATTTCGCGATTTCATTTTGACAGGCAATAACACACGGGTTATTAATAAGATCAGAATATTTCTCATAAAGAGAAGAGTCGTATTTAATCTCAATTGTCAGGAGTTCCTCATTCCTGGAATTAAATACCTTCTTATCATTTTCAGCAACAACATGAAGTATAACATTATCAAATGCATGATCACTGTTATGCCCATGACTGTTGAAGTGTGATGCTTTAGTATGGATTTCAACGTTACCTGCCCATTCTGTTCCGGCAATCAAAATTCTTGCGTTGAAAAAATCAGGGCCCGAATCCCGGTTATAGTCACCTGGATTTATAACTACAATCCCGTTGTTCTCATTGTCAGTCAGTGAATTCGGATCATAGAGACTGTATTTCCACAAATAGTGAAGGAATTCTTCTTTCATGGGTGCACAAGTTTAAAATAATCAGCGAGAGTTTAAAGTTACGAATTGTACTTTAAATATGCTTGGTGAATTAGCAAAAAGATTGCTTCGTC
>CAZCQC010000297.1:0-14435 GCA_964500155.1 uncultured Rikenellaceae bacterium
TAATATACAATTAGGTGTTTTTAATTTTTTTCTTATTTTTGTGCCCGCTATTGTTATGCTGCCCAGATGGCGAAATTGGTAGACGCGCTAGTTTCAGGGACTAGTGTCAGCAATGATGTGCAGGTTCGAGTCCTGTTCTGGGCACTAAAACGGCGCAATGGCTTTACGGCGTAAAGGCGTTTAGGTAAAACGCCGGAAAAACATAGGGTTCATTTAAATAGTGGATTGAAAATTGACTTAAAGCCGTTATGCCTTAATGCCATAATACCTTTAAGCCTTTCTTAGGCCCAGATGGTGAAATTGGTAGACACGCCAGCTTGAGGGGCTGGTGCCGGTTACGGTGTGCAAGTTCGAGTCTTGTTCTGGGCACAAAAAATAATGGGACACGCAATAATGTGTCCCATTTTTATTTGATGCCCCTAAATCCCCTAAAGGGGACTTTTATTAAACCCCCTTTAGGGGGCAGGGGGCGGAAAATAGGTTAAAGACTCCAGCCTTTACGATATTCATATTGGAACATCTCATTAGCTTCCGGAAGATTTGTGATCTTCATATTGGCTGCATCATATTCGAGAGTGATGTTTGCCCTCTGATGCTTGACAGCGATATTTGTAAGAAGCATGATCTCCGTTAATTTTGAAGAAATTGAAAAATCATTGCATGATTTCTTACCGTTTTTGATTGCATCGATCCAGTCTTCAAAAATATTTCCTGTACGTGGAAGCCATGCATCAGGCCCCTTGAAATCAATGTTTGCCGGGATAAGCTCTGGCATTGCCCCATGGCTGCCGTGGGTAATAATACCTTTGTCGCCATAATAAGTTGCGTCTTTCATGGCACGGCCAGCTTCAAGTGTTTCAGGACGAGGAGGTCTTAGTCCGCCATCACACCATGAAACCTTAACCGCAGGCATGTAACCGCGAGCAGGGAATTCATATGTTACCAGTTCGCACAGCGGCATATAGTCAGTGCTGTAAGGTGAGCTTGTAGCCTGGATCTTTGTAGGCATTCCCAGGTTAAGAGCCCAGATAGGTGCATCAAAAATATGAGCACCCATATCGCCCATTGCTCCGGTTCCATAATCCCATAGTCCTCTCCAGTTAAAGTGGAAAACTTCAGGATTATATGGTTTTTCGGGAGCAGGTCCTAACCAGACATCATAATTCACATCCTTTGGAACAGGAACTCCTGCAGGGCGTTTAATATCCCCCTGCGGCCAGAAGCCCATCGGCCTGTTGGTTGACAGCTGAACTTCCCTTACGAGACCAATCACACCTGACTGGATCCATTCAACAGTTTTACGGGTACCTTCTGTGGCATGTCCCTGATTACCCATCTGTGTCACAACATTGTTTTCCTTTGCTAATTCTGCAAGTTTACGGCATTCAATGATGGTTTTTGCCATCGGTTTCTCAATATACACATGCTTTTTAGCACGCATAAATGCTGCTGCTATCGGAGCATGATTGTGATCAGGTGTGCCTATTACAACTGCATCAATCGATTTTTCCTTTTCAAGCATTTCACGCCAGTCAGAATAAACCTTTGCTTTTGGATACCCTTTTATAATATGACCGGAGTAATTGGGATCAACATCACATATTGCATAAATATTGGCAAGCTTGATCACCCTGCCCTGTGCGTCTCCCATCTGAACAATCGCATTGGGATCGGCCCCTGGTCTGGCCTGACCAGCCGGCCTTTGGCCACCTTGTCCCGGTGCTCCCTGAGGAGGTGCACCCTGTGCGCCCTGTCCCGGAGCACCCTGCTGAGGATTTCTTTTCATCATTTCAGCCATTCGGGCTTGCTGGGCAGCAATCTGCTCCTTGGTCTGTGGTGTGCCATTCATGTTTCTTTGAGGCCTGACAATCGCAACATCCGGTGAAGCGATCTGTTGAATGTCGCCGCCCCCCTGGCTTCCTACTCCGATTCCGGCAACGTTTATGAGATCACTCGGTGCTGTATATCCTTTGCCCCCCATAGCGTGACGGGGAATTATTGTGAAAGCTGCAGCTGCAGTGGCAGTGGTGCCCAAAAAGCTCCTTCTCGATAGCTTTTTGTTAGTCGGCACTTTTTTGTTAAGGTTTTCCTGATTCATAATTTGATGGTTTGGTTTTAGTTTCAATATTTAAATAGACACTCCAATCTTGTAAATTATTCCAAATTGTTTTACGACGCAGGAAGCACGACGCACGACTAACGACTCACGGTTAATGACTCACAGTTTAATGCTACCGTGTGTCCTGTGTCGTGTGTCGTGTGTCAATAATGGAGTCATAAATTGCCTGTAAAATATATGGCCTGATATTTAATTCAGACAACAAATTATTGTTTCTCGTCGGATAAACCCTGTTTGAAAAGAAAATATAGGTTATTTCATTGATGGGATCAATCCACACAAAGGTGCCTGTGTAACCTGAATGTCCGAAGCTCTGAGGCGTGGCACTCTTTGCCGGATATGCATCTGCGGGACCAAGTTCAACATTATTAAGGTAAGGTTTGTCAAAGCCGAGTCCTCTTCTGTTGTTATTTTCAGGGAATTGCACCCTTGTATACTCTTCAAGGATTTCCTTGTTTATGATCTGTTCTCCTCCGTATTCACCTTTCCTTCGGTACAGCTCCATTAGTTTCATCAGGTCGTTAGCGGTTGCAAACAGACCGGCATGCCCTGATATCCCTCCAAGCATTGCGGCACCCTCATCATGCACAGTTCCGTGCAGAAGCTGCCTCCTGAAAAGCGAGTCGAACTCGGTTGGCACTATCCTTTGAAGTGAGTATTTCAGATAAGGGTTAAAACATATGTCATATGCTCCAAGTTTGTGATATATATTTCTTGTGACAAAATCATACCACTTTTCGCCAGTCAGATTATCAATTATGCCTGTTGAAATAATGAAGGTAAGATCTGAATAGACATATTTTTTCTCACCAAGGGGACTCTTTTTGATCTCCCCGAATATTTTCTTCCTGTAATTCTTATTTATGTACAGGTCATTTGCAACCTTGAAAGGATATTTTTCAGAGTACTCATGTCTGAAGATTTTCCTTTTAAATGAAGAATCAGCCCTGACTGTCTCCTTCCAGAATGGTATCCAGTCCTTGAGTCCTGCCTGGTGAGTCAGCAGATCTTTCATAGGAAGATCTCCCTTGTTCGTTTTCCTGAAATCAGGCAGGTAATCTCCAAGCTTCCTTTCAACTGAAAACTTCCCCTCCGAATTTAGAAGCATTAGCCCGGCAAGTGTTGAAGAGACTTTTGTCACCGAGGCCAGATCAAAAAGATCATCTTTTCTTACCGGAATTCTTCCATCGTAGGTATGGTAACCGTATGTCTTATGAAAGACCACGATCCCTTTTCTGGCAACCATTATTTCGCAACCCGGATAAGCTTTGGCTCTTAATCCGATATTTGCAATAGAGTCGATTTTCCTGTTAAGACTCTCAGAGGACAATCCTGCGTTTTCAGGAAGCCCGTACTGAAGCCTTAAATTCCCCGCTGTGACAATCCCAAAACCAGGTTGCCATTTATTATTTATGGTAACAGGAAGAGTTCCGGTTCCACCTATTCCTCCAAAAATAAGCTGAGCAGCCAGGTCCCAGGTATATTGATTTTCCTCATAGGCAATTACCAGCCCATCAGCATTATCTGGAATATCAAGCTTCCCTGTTTCATCCGGTCTCCCAAAATATGCAACAATTGTTTTGTTTCCTTCTGTCAGGCTTTTAAGAAAATCATTTAACCCGGGTCCGAAACCGGAATTAATATCCTGATTCTGTCCTGTATTAAAAATTCCCGCAATCACAAGGTCGTAAGCTGTTAGACTTTTCAACAAAACTGTCGACTTCCCAATATCAGTTTTTTTAATCGAAAAAGTGTCAGCAGGCGTGTAGCTTAATATCCTTTCCTGAAAGACTGAGTTGTTATTAGGGTTGATGGTGAGCAGGGCTATTTTACGATCCTGTAGATCCTTAACAGGAATAATGTTCCCCTTATTATTTAGAACTGTAAGGGAGTTTGAATAAATATCCCTTATGAGGGCTTTTGTTGCGGCAGTTGCTAACTCATCCTCCAGATTCTCTTTACTTACGGGGAGGAACTGTGAAAGTCCTGCCCAATACTTTGCAGCAAGTACCCTGCGGCATTTTTCATCGATATCGTCTTCGGAAATTAAGCCTTTTTTTATGCTGTCTGTAATCTCTTTAATAAGAATTTCAGGATCATCAACAGACTCTGTGATACCCATGCCGTTTCTTAACGACATAGGATATTGGTTCGCAATTGAAATGATTCCATTATCTTTCAAGCCATTAAAATACATCCTGATATTTCTGCCTGATATACCGGATAAGTTCTGTGGATAAAGATTGACATGTACACCAATCCTTTTAAACTGTTTACTGATATCAATACCCATCTGATAAAATAATGAATCATTCTGAATGGCTCCCAGAGTAATCATGTCAGGGTATCTTTCGATTCCTGATAATTTCATCCCGGGGCCCGATTCACACCTTATAGCCATCAAAAGAGGGATTTTACTAATTTGTTGATAATAATTGACCATTTCTGCAAGTCGGACCGCCTGACCATTAGAAAATATTATTCCTCCCGGACTGGCTTTCTTTATTGCATCGTTAAGCCGGATAATTTGTCCGATGTCAGAGTCAGCCCGGGCATCGATCCATATCAGCTGCCCTATCTTTTCTTCCCGGGAAAGCGAATTGAAAACGGAATCCACCCATGGATGATGCAAAAATTTCAGGAACGGTTGATCTGTTTCCTGAGCAAAAAGCCAGGGAGCTAACGTTAACAGGGTAGTCAGTAAAATGTATCTGGTTGATTTAAGTAGCATTATTGGGAAGTCTTTTATGGATTATTGATTAAAATTAATCAAATATTTGCTCGAAGCAAGTCAATCCAAAAACAATATAATTTCAATCAATATTACTATATTTCAACCCTGATTAACATCCGCATGAATAAAACTCTCCGGTTCAGCCTGTCATTTATCACATGCCTTGTCCTGACAAGTTTTCATTATCTTAATGCACAGGATACAGATAAACTGAACAGGGCAGTATCTGAAAGGGTTAAATACTGGAAAAATCCCTTGATCCAATGGCAGCATATTGCAAAACCAGAAATTGATTCTGTTCTGGTCGGAAAAAAACCTGAGACAATTACCCTCTACTTTGCCCCTGGTTTATCATATTATCCGTTACGTGAGGATAGTTACAATATCTTTATGCAATCCCTTGGGAAGACGCTCGGAAAAAGATTCCGGAAATACTCGATTGATGTTATTACAAACAATTATACACTTGACCAGCTTATTCCGAATTACTACAGGAAAGATCTTCCCGTTGACTCATCCAGGTTTCCTTCTAAAAACACTGAAAAGAGGATTTTGGTCAGGAAAACAGATGGTAATGACCCTCCAAAAGGACTATTTGGAAATTCAATAGCACTCTGGCATAGTCATGGATACTATTTTGAAATGGCACTCGACAGGTGGGAGTGGCAGCGGGCAAAACTGTTTGGTACTGTTGAGGATATTTCGATTATGGGTTATGTTGTACCTTATCTCTCAAGAATGCTCGAGAACGCCGGGGCGAATGTTTTTCTGCCTCGGGAAAGAGATATTCAGACCAGCGAAGTAATTGTAGATAACGACAGATCGTCGCAGGGTTCTGAATTTGTTCTTCACTCTGATAATAATATTCAGAAAATACAAAAAGGTTTCCTGCTTGCCGACACTCTCTTCCCCGGGTATAATCCATTTAAAAGCGGAACTTCTTTACGGATAATTGACGATTCAGCATCCTTTATTCCTGATATTCCTCAGAAAGGAGTTTATGCAGTTTATATATCATACCCCTTGATTATTGACAATAGTAAGAAGGTAAGGTATATTGTATCCCATACCGGGGGCAGAACGGAATTCATAATTGATCAGACAATGGGAGGAGAGACCTGGATTTACCTGGGGACTTTTGACTTCAATTCTGGAAAGAATCCGGGAACCGGATCTGTAATTGTAAAAAGTGCCGGTAACAACAATGGTTTTGTTGCCCTGGATGCCGTAAGATTCGGAGGCGGTATGGGGAATGTCGCCCGGAGGCCCTCTTCTGATATAATTAAAAACCAGCAGTCGCTGAAGGAAAACGTATCAGAAGGTATTGAAAAAAAGAAATCTGATGCTTCTGAATTTAGCTGGAAACTGAGCGGTATGCCAAGATTTCTTGAAGCCTCAAGGTATTGGCTGCAATATGCGGGGATGCCTGACACGCTTGTCTATACTCCGACTAACTCCAGGAACGATTACAACGACGATTACCAGTCGAGAGGACTGTGGGTGAACTACCTGACGGGGTACCCATGGGCTGCTGACACTGATAAAAACAGAGGACTCGGGCTGCCTGTCGATCTGTCGTTCGCATTTCACAGCGATGCCGGTGTTACCCCTGGCGATTCAATAATTGGTACACTTGCAATATTTTATACTTCAGCCGACAATGGGAAATTCCCCTCCGGAACATCAAGGATGGCAGCCAGGGATCTCTCAGATATTGTTCAGACCCAGCTGGTGGAAGATATAAGAAAAGAATTTGAACCGCACTGGACCAGGAGAGGATTATGGGACCGGCCATATTCGGAGGTCAGAAGGCCGAATGTCCCGGGAATGCTACTCGAGCTTCTTTCGCACCAGAACCTCGCGGATATGCGATATAACCTCGATCCTCGATTTAGATTCAGTGTGTCCAGATCGGTCTATAAAGGTATCCTGAAATATCTGGCTTTTATCGAAAATCGTGATTATACGGTTCAGCCTTTACCTGTGACCGGATTTGCAATTAAACCATTATCGGGCAAAAAGGTCATATTATCGTGGGAACCGGTAATTGATGCATTTGAACCAACTTCAAAACCAGAGAAATTTAGAATTTACACCAGGAGAGGTGACAATGGATTTGATAATGGTTTTATCACAAATAATACTTTTACTGAGATAGAACTTGCATCATATGATTCAATTTACACCTTTAAAGTAACAGCCCTTAACGATGGAGGGGAAAGCTTTGATTCTGAGGAGTTGTCTGCAGGCATAAAAACCGGAAGCCCCGGCAATATCCTTGTTGTAAACGGATTCGACCGTATCTCGGGTCCGTCATGGACCGATACAGGGGGCGTCGCCGGAATTACCTGGTGGGACGACCGGGGTGTGCCACTTCATAACGATATGATTTCCATAGGCGACCAGTATGACTTTAACAGGAAGAATCCATGGATCGATGATGATTCACCGGGATGGGGAGCTTCATACACTGATATTGCTGGTAAGATCAATCCCGGGAACAGGTTCAACTACCCTTATATCCATGGAAAAGCCATAATGGCTGCCGGACACTCCTTCTTTTCCGTTTCAGATGAATATTTCACTTCTCCTGCCATGGATGCTTCGGATTTTAAAATCATCGACCTGATATTCGGAGAAGAGAAATCCACAAAATTCTTCAATGACACATCACGAATCGATTTCAGGATATACACTCCGGAATTAATGAAAAAAATTGAAGAGGTTGCCCAATCAGGAACAGGTATCTTTATGTCGGGAGCATATGTCGGATCCGACCTTTTGATCCCCGATGATTCCGCTGCAATCAGGTTTGCCGGAAAAACCCTGCATTTTATGCCTAGAACCGGTCATGCAGTGAGGTCCGGTAAAATTTATGCTACTGATTATGCAAAACCTGCATTTAGCGGATCATTCAATTTCAATACCGGCTATTCTCCTTCAATTTATTCGGTTGAGGCACCTGATGCAATTGAACCGGCAGGAAAGGGAGCTGTATGCTCATTCAGGTATTCCGAAAACAATACATCGGCAGGGGTGGCATTTAAGGGAGTCTGCAATACTTTTGTTCTTGGATTTCCATTTGAAACTATATTAAGCGAAAAACAGAGGGAACTGCTTATGAGCCAGATTGTGAAATTTTTAGGGAAATAAAATAAACCATGGAAAAGACAATTACATCATTTTTACCTTTTTCTGATAAGGAATCGCTGGATTGCACCATAAAATCGTTGAATGACTCCGGTGTTATGGCGGAGATATTTATATTAACCGACTTTGAGGGTGTACCTGAATTTCAATACCCTGTAGCTAAATTTCTGAAGTCGGAAGGATTCACATCAACTGTCTCGTTGAAAAAGATGGCTGAATCCACTACCACTGAATATGTTCTTGTTTACTCCAAGAAATTTCCTCTTGACCTGGGGAAATTTGCATTAAGCAGAATGATTCAGGTCTGCGAAAATATGAATGCAGGAATTGTATATTCAGATTATTTCGAAAACAAAAATAACCAGCTCTCGCCTCATCCTGTAATAGATTACCAGGAAGGAAGCCTGAGGGATGATTTCAATTTCGGATCAGTTGTTCTTTATAAGACATCAGCATTCAGGGCAGCCTGCAAAACAATGGTAGAGGAATTCAGATATGCCGGGCTATATGATCTGAGGCTTAAAATATCAATGAACCATCCGGTAGTTCACCTTCCTGAGATGCTGTACACTGAAATAGAACACGATACACGCAAATCAGGTGAAAAGCAATTTGACTATGTTGACCCCAGGAACAGGGCGGTCCAGATTGAGATGGAAAAAGCCTGTACAGGTCATCTCAAGGAGATTAACGCATGGCTTAAACCTGAATTCAGTGAGATAAGCTTTGACGAAGAGAAATTTGAGTCTGAAGCCTCTGTGATTATACCGGTTAAGAACAGGGTGAAAACAATAAGTGATGCAATAAGGTCAGTTTTGAGCCAGAGAACGAATTTTAAATTCAACCTGATTGTTATCGATAATCATTCCACTGATGGTACCACGGAAATGATCGGCACATTCACAAAAACGGATCAGAGAGTGGTCCACATTATTCCTGAACGCCTTGATCTTGGCATTGGCGGCTGTTGGAATGAAGGTATCTTTAATGAAAAATGCGGGAAATTTGCAATCCAGCTCGACAGTGATGACCTGTATATTGACAATAATGTCATCAGCAAAATAGTGGAGTCGTTTTATAACCAGAAATGTGCTATGGTGGTGGGATCCTATAAAATGGTGAATTTTAATCTCGAGGATCTGCCTCCCGGACTGATTGATCACAAAGAATGGACTCCTGAAAATGGTAGAAATAATGCACTGAGAATTAATGGATTAGGTGCCCCAAGGGCATTTTACACACCGGTTATCAGGAGCATAAGGGTTCCAAATGTCAGCTATGGCGAGGATTATGCTGTGGGACTGGCGATCAGTCGTAATTACCAGATTGGAAGGATTTATGAACCTTTGTATCTGTGCCGCAGATGGGAGGGTAATACCGATGCAGCCCTTGATATAACCAGAGCAAACGCCCATAACCTTTACAAGGACAGGCTGAGAACAATAGAACTGATAGCAAGAAAGCAGTTGAATATAGAATAACGAAACCCCCTTTCTTATTTCCCCCAGGGGGGAAAAGATTAACTAACTCCTTCCCCCTGAGGGAAGGCCGGGAAGGGGGTCGAACCAATTAAGAAAGTGATGTTAATGTATTCAGATAGAATAAACGAACTTTTTTCATCCCAGCTCCGGGAATGGGACCTGGCAAAGATAAACTACAGCCTTCTCGAAAATGTTAGGACCAGGGTGCTGGATTTCGGGACATTTGAGGTATCTGTGCAGTTCAACCCGGAGAGGATAAGATCGTCAGCTGCAAAAGTTGATGCCAGATCAATAGGGGAGAGGCCTTGCTTCCTCTGCGGAAAGAACAGGCCCCCTGAACAACGGGGTTTGGATTTTGATAACAATCTTACAATTCTTGTTAATCCGTTCCCAATATTTATAAAACATCTTACGGTCCCTTCTGTGTTTCATACCGATCAAAGAATAAGGGCTAACTTTGATCTGATGCTATCCCTGGCCGAAGCAATACCTTTATATACAGTCTTTTATAATGGGCCACAATGCGGGGCCTCTGCTCCCGATCATTTCCATTTCCAGGCAGGCAACATTGGATTCATGCCAATTGAAAGTGATTTTCGCAATGGAAAACACACTACAATACATTCCTCAAAACCAGGGATAGAAGTATGGGAATGGAAATCTTATTTGCGCGGGATAATTACTCTTAAAGGGAGTGACAGGAAGAAGCTGGTCCGGATCTTTGACCTGTTATTTGAAAGGTTATCGGTTATTCAGCCGGACCGACCTGAGCCGATGCTCAACATTCTTGCAATACGCTCTTCAGGTGAATGGATCATTCATATAATCCCGAGAAAACAACACAGACCTGTTCAGTTTTTTGCAAAGGGTAACGACCAGATGCTTATCAGTCCGGCTGCTGTTGACCTGGGCGGAGTAATTATAACCCCCAGGGAAGAAGATTTTACCAGGATCAGAAAAAGCGATATTGAAGATATTTTCCGGCAGATATGCTTCGAAGAAAATGAATTAGCCGGTTTATTAAATGAAGTATTATAATGGAGATAAGAAAGGTTCCTGAAATTCAGATCGGCATTTTTTCCGGCAGGGAGATCTGCTTTACTCTTAATTCACTCTTTACGGATAAAAAAAGTGGCAATTCATTTACAGGAAAATGGATTGCAGGTCTTTCGGGGGGAAAAGCAGTATTAAGGAATGATGACCTGATATATGAGCTGGAAGTACCTGTTTCCCTTGTACCGTCCGACGATAGTGTCTCCTCTTTTACCATTCAGGCAGTTACCATAGGAGTAGATTTTCATTGGCAGCGCAATGAAGACCAGGTTTTTAAGGGAAGTCTTAATCTCATTACCGGGAATGACATGATAACTGCTGTAAATGTTTTGTCAGTGGAGGATTACCTTATAAGTGTCATATCCTCAGAAATGCGTGCAACATCGTCAGTAGAATTTCTGAAAGCCCATGCCGTCATCTCCCGCAGCTGGTTGCTGGCACAGATCGAAAAGAGCAGAAAAATAAAGGCAGAAGGAAAGAAATTTAATGCATTTACATTAAATGAAAATGAAATAGTACGATGGTACGACAGGGAAGACCATCAGAATTTTGATGTGTGTGCAGATGACCATTGCCAGCGATACCAGGGAATAACACGGGCTTCTTCTCCGGCTGTCGAGAAAGTGATCAGTGAAACATATGGTGAGGTTTTAACCTATGATGGTTCAATATGCGACACACGATACTATAAATGTTGCGGAGGCATGACGGAACTTTTTGAAAACGCATGGGAACCTGTCAACCAGCCTTACCTTCAGGGTATTGTCGATAATACGGTCCCGCAGGCGGGCTTTAATACTGATCTGACAAAGGAAGAGGCGGCGGAGAAATGGATACTTGGAAGTCCTGATGCTTTCTGCAACACGGTGGACCTGAAAGTACTTTCCCAGGTTCTCAACGACTATGACCAGGAGACAAATGACTTTTTCAGATGGAAAGTGACTTATTCTCAGCAAGAGCTCAGCGACCTGGTAAAATTGCGCACCGGGACAGATTTTGGAAACATAACTGACCTGATTCCACTTGAGAGAGGTGTTTCAGGAAGGATAACAAGATTGAAAATAGTGGGTACTCAGAAAACAATGATAATAGGTAAGGAGCTCGAGATAAGGAAATCGCTGTCAAAATCACATCTTTACAGTTCATGCTTCTTCGTTGAAAAAACTGTTAATGGTGCCGGAACAATATTTGTCCTTCATGGCGCAGGATGGGGGCATGGTGTGGGTCTATGCCAGATTGGAGCCGCAATGATGGGTGCCAGAGGATACACATACCGGGAGATCTTAATGCATTACTTCAGAGGTGTTAGTTTTGAAAAGTTATATCAGTCATAAAATCATCAAGTTAATAATCTTATATAACCATATATGAATCTGAATAAAGATCGGTCACCATGGGCATGGATCCCTACTCTCTACTTTTTCCAGGGTATCCCTTACAGCATTGTTATGATAACATCTGGTCTGATTTACAAGACCATGGGTATTTCAATTGCTTCATTTGCATTCTGGACCAGCTTGTTGTACCTGCCCTGGGCGATAAAGCCACTCTGGAGCCCTTACATCGATGTTGTTTCGACAAAAAGAAACTGGGTTATATGGACCCAGCTACTGCTCGGAACAGCTTTTATCGCTGCGGGTATGATGATGCCACTATCTTTCTTTTATCCTTTAAGCCTCGTGGTGTTTGCGATAATTGCTATATCTTCTGCAAGTCATGATATAGCGGCCGACGGATTTTATATGTACGCACTTGATCAGCACAAGCAGGCATTCTTCGTAGGTATAAGGTCAACATTCTACAGGTTTGCGATGCTCACTGCCCTGGGACTTATACCTGTACTCGCCGGAACTATACAGAAGAATACCGGCCTGGCACCTGTTACTTTTCAAACCAGGTCGGTACAACCGGAAGAATACACCCCATTTGATCCTTCTGATATACTGATCGCAAAGTCGGAAGACGAACCAGCCCTGCTCATCTTTCCCCTCGATCTGGAAGTCCCTGTTTATCAGGAAGGAAAGTCAGCAATTGATTCAGCAGTAGTATATATTGCACTTTCAGCTCCGCCTGAAAACGGTGAAACAGTAGTCGTCAATATTGTGCGAAAATCAGGCAGCAAGGATATCGATCTTTCCAAAAAGCAGACAGGAAGGTTTGAATTTACAGCCAGTAACTGGAATAAACCTGTTGCCGCCTCTGTTAAGGTGAATCATAACCTGACCGGGACTGCCTCTTCAGTATTTCTGGTCACCGCCGGCAATATTGCATTCAGCTGGATGGTTTCACTGTCTGTACTCGGTATTCTGCTGCTGCTTCTGGCCATCTACAACCGTATAATGTTGCCACGGCCGGATGAAAAAAACACCAGGGAAAAAATAGGATGGAGTGTATATAAGGAAGTTTTTGTTTCATTTTTTACCAAACCGGGGGTGATTCCTGCACTGATATTCTTCCTTTTGTACAGGCTTGGAGAATCTCAGCTTGTAAAGGTCGCAACACCTTTTCTTGTGGATTCAAGGAGTGCAGGCGGGATCGGTCTTACTTCTGCCCAGTACGGTATCGCTTATGGAACAATAGGTATGTTATGCCTTACATTAGGAGGAATTCTCGGCGGAATAACTGCAGCAAAGTTAGGGCTGAGGAAGCTAATATTTATTATGGCGCTTTGCATGAACATACCTATTAGTGTTTATATCTATCTTTCTCAGGTCCAGCCGATGCCAGGCAATTTTACGATCTATCTTTCAATTGCTCTTGAACAATTCGGATATGGATTCGGATTTACAGCTTATATGCTTTATATGCTGCATTATGTCGGAGAGAGCAAATATAAGACTGCAGAATATGCAATAGGAACCTCTCTTATGGCTCTGGGGATGATGCTTCCCGGAATGATCTCCGGAACAGTGAAAGAGGCTCTTGGGTACCAGCATTTCTTTATTTATGTAATTCTATGTTCAATCCCGGGACTGATAGCCATCAGATTCCTGAAAATTGATCCCTCATTTGGAATAAAAAAGAAAGAAAAATAAACTTATATGAGATTAAAAGAATTATCAAAGGTTGAGCACTCATTTTTTGAAAGATCAGGAAGAGGTGCCCATTCAACAAAGATCCCATACATTGTTGTTCAGAATTTCCCTGACCTTGGATTACTTACATCACTCAGATTCCTCGAATGGGTGAATGAAAATCCTGAAGGGGTGATCAGCCTTCCAACAGGTAAAACCCCTGAATATTTTATAAAATGGACTAATAAACTATTGCAGGGATGGGACCTGAAAGAAAACAGGAGTCTGATGGAAAGCCACGGACTCTCGATTAGTAAAAAACCCTCTTTAAGAGGTTTACACTTCGTACAGATTGAGGACTTCTATCCGATTGATCCTAACCAGCATAATAGCTTTTATGATTATGTAAGGAATTTTTACATCAGGGGGTTCAATCTCGATCCTTTAAAAGCTTTACTTATAAATGCCGATGAAATAAACCTTGCACAAGATAAGCCTTATACGGAAGTATTTCCGGATAACCGGATTGACCTGACTCTTCGTAACAGGGAAGCTGGTTCTCAGTTCGAAAGATTACAGCAGGAATCCATTTTCCGGATTGATAACTGGTGTACAAATTATGAGAACCGGATAAGGGAAATGGGAGGTATAGGATTTTTCCTGGGGGGGATGGGTCCTGATGGTTCAGTAGCTTCCAATACTCGCGGAAGCGATCATAACTCTACAACCCGGCTTACAGCAACCAACTTTGAGGCTCAGGCGGCATCAGCAGGTGATCTGGGTGGCATTGAAGTTTCCAGGAACAGGCTTGTTATCACAATCGGGCTTGGTACCATAACTTACAATCCGGATGGTGTGACGATTATCTTTGCAGCCGGCGAAGC
>CAZCQC010000298.1:0-3496 GCA_964500155.1 uncultured Rikenellaceae bacterium
ATATTATTATTATATGAGTATCGGGAATCGTGCATAAGACCCTATTGATTTTCTTCGTTTACCCCGACCCCCTGGGGAGGGAAGAAAATCAATTTTCTCCCCTTGGGGCTGGGGTAAATAAATTGATTTTCAAGCAATTTGTGATTTGTTATTCATCATTCCCTATAGTCAAATATTATTATAAAGGTGACGATTAAATTTCTATCTGATTTTACATAATACAAAAGCCCCGGCAAGTGCTTTTTTTGACGGGGCTTGTTTACTCTTTGGTTCGTATTTAAAAGAGACAACCAATATTTTCCAATGAACTTTCCGGGTTCCGGAATTTCACTTAAAATAAGCTCACCAAAAGCAGGCTGATAATTACTGCTCCCAAAATTATCACCCTGATTAGTATTTCTCTTTTATAGTAGCTCATATCTTCGTAGAATTTTGTATAATATTCTCAGGTAAAACAAATAATGTATGCATACAATTAACTGCATTCCTGACTGCTATCTGAAGTATTGAGACTTCCGTTCCAATGTACACTTTCAATAGAATGATAGTTGAAGTACTTTGTTTTGCTTATCGGTCTTCCTTCCATCACCCCCATTAAAACACAACTTGAATTGAAGTCGATCTCATATTCATTTCGGCCATAACGCTTTGCATAATATTTCCCGGTTTTACCGGGCTCACCCGGGATATACTTTATGGCGATTTCTTCAAGTGGATTTTCAAAATAAACTATCTTACCTGATCCAATCCTGTTCAGGATTTTATCTGATCTGATCTTTTTCAGAATTCTTTTAACTGAATCTTTTATCATTTATGATAGTGACAAGACAGAAATAAACTGACTTCATAATGCTAACGAAGTCCTTATCCTGTTATTGTCTTAATCAAACACAGGTTCTTTATAATCTTTTAAACGGGACAAATCGCACGAATGCAAGGCGTCTTTTCTCAATTTTCCCATCCTTTTTGATGAGTAGAATAAGCTCCTGTACTGCAAGCGGAGTGCCAACCGGAATTACCAGCCTGCCGTTCTCAGCAAGCTGGTCAATCAGGGGCTGGGGGATCTGTTCGGCTGCAGCAGTTACAATAATAATGTCAAAAGGAGAGAACTCCCTCCAGCCCCTGTACCCATCGCCATATTTAACAGTTATATTTTTATACCCAAGCTTCTTTAACCTTTCGGCTGATTCTATGGCAAGCTCCGGGACAATTTCAATACTATATACACTTTTAGCAGTTTCAGCCAGAACGGCAGCCTGGTAACCTGAACCGGTTCCGATTTCCAGTACTGTTTTTGAAGAATCAGGTTCTGCAACTTCGGTCATATATGCTACAATATAGGGCTGGGATATCGTCTGTCCATAACCGATAGGAAGCGGATTATCATCATAAGCTTCGCTTTCGTATTCCTTCGGAACGAAAAGATGGCGCGGGACTTTTCTCATTGCCTTCAGTGTTGACTGGTCACTGACACCACGGCTTATGATCTGCTGGTCTACCATTTTTTCCCTGGCAACAGCATTTCTGTCATCCAACTGCAAAAAAGAACCTTCCATGGTTAAAAATAATATAATAAAAATATATCTCACATCTCAACTGTTTGTACCAATATACACCATTCTCACGATATTTCAAAGTGTAAAAATCAGTTGAAGGATGTAGAATTCAGGAGGTACAGGAGAAAAGATCAATTATAGCCGACAAGCGACAGGAATCCTTTCCCGAGAAATTCCATTGCCGGCCAGATTGGAAACAGGTTTATACTGGTAAATATGGTTACAAGAATTAGGCCCAGGAAGATATAAGATCCATACTTGTAAAATCCGTCATAGAGCCTTGGAAATTTCCTGAACTGGTTCAGCAGGAGATGTGATCCGTCAAGAGGAGGGAAAGGAATGAGATTGAAAATAAACAATCCCCAGTTTATGTAAATTGCATACATAAAAACCTCATTCACGATCTGTAAAATGTTGTTGTAATTGTCAGAAGTAAAATGGCTGTAAACTGAAAATACAATAGAAAGGAACATCGCTGTAAATGCATTCGATAATGGTCCGGCGACAGCAATTTTAACAACATCCTTTCCTGGATTCTTCAGATTGGCTTCATTGAACTGCACAGGTTTTGCCCAGCCGAACCCGGCAACTAGAAGCATTACAAAGCCGAGTGCATCGATATGCTTGAAGGGATTCAATGTTACCCTTCCCTGTTGTTCTGATGTCAGGTCCCCGCACTTTTTAGCCATCCAGGCATGACTGAATTCATGAACTGTCAATCCAAGGATAATTCCGGGAAGAAACTTTAAAATACGGGCTATTTCAAGATGCTCCATCCTGTCTCAGATCCTTGCTTTTTTTACCGGCATGAAGAAATCATTTTCTTCCAGCTTGCATTTTTTTATCATTTCAATAGCATATCCGGCCCCTGAGAAATTTTCATCAGCGTTGTTGGTTCCGACAGTGAACTTAACACCGGCTTTATGAGCCCTTTTAATAAAAGCTTCTGACGGGATCCGGTACCTGTTATTGATCTCTATTGCAATGTTATTGGCTTTGGCAGCATTTATTACCTTATCCATCCTTTCGGGAGTCCAGAACACATCATACCTGCTTTGCATCTGGGCCGGCAGGAATGTGGAATTAACATATACATCAATAGGTTCGGTATTAAGGATTTTGACCAGTGTGGTTACAAGATAGTCCATAAACTGCTCTTCATCGTCAATCCATGTCTCATTCGGCATCCAGATACGGTTACGTCTTCCCTTTTCATCGGTGAATGTCATTGCGTCGGTAAAAACATAATCAAATTTTTCCATCGATTCTCCCGAGAAAATATTTACCCATTCGCGTCCTTCAGCCTGCATCGCAAGATAAAACTGCGGATAATTCCTGAAAAGTGCCACCACCGAATCAATCTGGCTGTCATTATGCACAGGGAATCCCAATCCGCAATTCACAGCTATGCCGTAATCGATATTTTCTGCCTTCGATTTTGCAACAGCATCATCAATTGTAAGTTTACCTTTCAGATGAACATGAAGATCGGTGATCTTAAACTGTGGCTTACTGGTACAGCTCAAAAGAAACATAACAGTTAAGGCCATAATCGGGAACAGGTGTTTTTTCATTTTAATAATTGTTTGATTTTTTAATATCGGCATAAATCTATTAAAAAACAAAGAATTAACCGCAAAGTGCGCAAAGAATCTACGCAAAGGTCGCAAAGGAATATTCTAAAGGGGTTCCTTCTTCGGTCTTCGGTTCCAACTTCTCGGAATTTCGTCAATTCGTTCCTCAACTTCCGTCTCTTTCTATTCTCAAAAAAAACCAGTAGGTTTACAGAAGAATAATTAATAATGATAAAGAAGCTCAATTTCCTCCTGTTTTTTCTTCTTCTCCCGGTGCAATCAATGATTTCACAGGAGAATCCTAAGGCTGATATTTATCTTCTGACATGCGGTCCGGGCACTGAGACTTATTCCGTGTACGGACAT
>CAZCQC010000299.1:0-6848 GCA_964500155.1 uncultured Rikenellaceae bacterium
AACAGCCAGAAACAGAAATCCGTTGACGAGATAATTGACTGCTTTCATCCGGATAATGATTTAGTGTTTCTAAAAAGCTAAACTATTATGTTAGAAACCAATAGTCAATTTTTAATGTGTCGTTTCTATTTGCAAAGTTCTTATAATTAAATAACAAAGTCAATATCCTTTTGTTTTAATCCCGGACGAAATAAGGCATTTTTCTACTTGCCTGCCTCATAAGTGCATCAACCAGTTTGGCCGGAGTACCCAGAGATGAGGAAAGTTTGTGATCGAAATTCCAGATCATTTTATTTGTTCCGGAATCATGAATAGATAATGACGCTGTTGCTTCGTTTGTTGGTCCCCAGATACCTGCAATCAACCCGACAGCTATTGCTGCACCCTCCGACATTGGCTTTGTTAAAGAATAATTTGATGTTAAAATTCCATCCACTCCCAGTATCCGGCACATTTCATCAGGTGTAAATATTTTACTTCCATTTGCTCCCGCTTTTGAAAGAAGAGCAATAGTTGTCTCCACATCCTGAATCTCAACGGAGATAGTCCCCTGCATCTTTCTTTTTAACATCCAGCTATACATTTCCCGTTGAAAATTAACTGACTCGGTTTTTTGTTGCTCAATAAGGGCTGCACCGTCAATATTCTTTCTGGCAGCAATTGAAACCTTTGGGGGTGCAATTGCAATAATTCTTTGATCGAGGGCGAGAGATCGCGCATCGGGTGCGTAGAAGATCTTTGCGCAGCTTTGCAGCATAATAGATGCAACAACCAGTACAAAAATTGATTTTTTCATATTAATTAAATATTAAATTAGTAAGCTAATTTGTTGTGAATAGTCACTGTTTTGTTTTACTACTGTCGTAATACATAATAGACATATCACTGATTTTAAAATATATTTACTACTACATTCCCCTTTTTATGGTGTTTTTCCACATAGGAATGAGCTTCTCTGATCTGTTCAAGCGTGTACCTTCTGTCTATCACTGTCTTTAGTTTTCCGGATTGAATAATCCCCTTCAGAAACAATAAATCATCCGGGTTTTTTTGGGGAGAACCCGATACAGATACATACTTTCCTTTTGGTTTTAATATATTCTTACAAGCTGATTTAGAAGTTTTTCCAACTGCATCAAAAATAATATCAAACTGATCCTCTCTTTTTGTAAAATCTTCCCTGGTATAATCAACAACCCTATCTGCTCCAAGAGATTTAATAAGATTTACATTTGCCGTACTGCATACAGCTGTCACATCTGCTCCGTAATACTTACCAATCTGAACGGCAAACGTACCGACACTTCCGGAAGCCCCATATATTAGAACCTTTTGTCCATTTGTTATACCTGCTTTTTTCAAAAATCCCAATGCAGTAAGGCCACCTATCGGAACTGTTGCGGCTTCTTCGAACGTCATATTGGAAGGTTTTATGGCAATCAAATCATTTTCCGGAAGGCATTTATATTCAGCATATGCGCCGAATGTTAATCCGCAGGAGGCAAAAACACTATCACCTTTTTTGAATGATTTAACTTTTTTACCGGCTTCTTCAATTATACCTGCTAGTTCAAATCCCAGTATTTTCACCTTATTAGGTTTGAATAAGCCATTAAAAATTCTTGCAACGAACGGATCGGCTTTTCGCAAACGCCAGTCTCCTGCAGTTACAGTGGTAGCATATATTTTTACAAGTACTTCATTGTCTTTGGGAGTTGGTTTTACAACATCCTTTAGTTCAAGAACATCTGGAGTTCCGTATTTTTCATAAACAACTGCTTTCATTTTTGTATTTTGTTAATGTAATATTTCTTCATGCTTGATTCCTTTAATTATAAGCCATTCCGCCGTAGTCAAATCATGTTTATGACTACATTTCCCTTTTTGTGTCCTTTGTCAACATATCGGTGAGCTTCAGCAATTTGTTCAAATGGATAGCTTCTGTCGATGACTGGCTTTAGCTTTCCGGCCTCGATAAGTTCCTTGAGAAAAACGAGATTCTCTTTAAGTTCGGTTGCTACTCCGCCTATCACTTTTTTACTGCTTGTCATTGATGTCCAAAACCCTCTGAAATTGGATGATAATTCCATATGGACAGCTCTGAGATAGATCCCATTTTGCTTAAGTGATTTTAAACAACCGGAAAACGGGCTTTTACCTGTCGTGTCAAAAATAATATCATAGACCTGTCCATTTTTGGTAAAATCTTCCTTTGTGTAATCAATAACTTTATCGGCTCCCAGAGATTTTACGAATTCAACATTCGTGGTACTGCATACTCCTGTGACTTCCACACTAAAGTATTTTGCAAGCTGTATGGCAGATGTCCCTAAACTACCGGAAGAGCCATAAATGAGAACTTTTTGTCCGCTACTGATATTCCCTTTTTTGAGAAAATGCAATGCTGTATTTCCCCCGAAAGGTATAACGGCTGCCTCCCCATGGTTAAGATTTGCCGGTTTTATGGCAATAGTACCATCTTCAGACAGACAAATGTATTCGGCGTAAGCGCCAAGACTCATTCCTGTCTGACCAAAAACCTGATCGCCTTTTCTGAACAAGCTTACATTTTTACCCACTTCTTCAATTTCTCCGGAGAATTCATTCCCCAGGATAGTTGTTTTTTTGGGTCTTGTGAGGCCATTGAAAACCCTTATGGCAAATGGATCAGCCTTTCTCAGGCGACAGTCACCTGATGTCACTGTTGTCGCAAATATTTTTATCAGCACCTCATTGTCTTTGGGAATAGGTTTTTCAACCTCCTTTAGTTTCAGAACCTCAGGTGGTCCATATTCTGAGTATACTATAGCTTTCATTTTATATATTTACTTATTCTGGGTTGCTCAATTAACCTTTGTTTATATCTGTATTGACAAAAACAGTTTCCGGATTACGCCATTTCCATGCATACCAGACAATCAATGCAGTACACAAAATTTCTATAACAGTGAAAAATACGTAATACGAGGTTGGTTTTGCAACAAAAAGTGTCACGGGAAGGGCGGCAGTCATTATAGTGCCTGCGATGATACTGGTCCAGCGGCTTGCCCGATACTTTAGTACACGGGACAAGAGAACCATCGTAATCGGAATCATCATGAATATCGAGCCTCCCAACAGAAATCCTTCAGTCAATTGAACCGACCCATGTTTAACCGGATCCATTAATGTTACAACATCTCCGTATGTATAAGTGAGAATTGCAAATAGCCAGAGTGCTGAGAGTCTCACTTTCATGTCGGGCATTTCAGTGGTCTTTTTGATGGCATTCATAGTTTTATTTATTTAATTGTGAGGGGGTGTATTTAGTTATATTTGCAAAAAGTATTTTGTTCCGTGTACTATAAACAGTTTTATAGAAATTAAGTTCATTGCCGGGATTTATAATCTCTGCATCAGTCATTAGTCGTTGGTTTTGGTTTTTTGAGAATTTTATTTTAACCAAGCTATTGATTACAATGATAAAATGACACCAGCAGTGTCACCTTCTATTAGCCCGGGTTACGCCCCGGGAGATGGACAGCCCACAGATATCCAATCCCGGAGGGATTGACATGCAGTTTTCATTTAACAAATTCTAAAATCTTTGCAGGGCATTGTCAATTGGAGGTCCAGCCTTGCATTTCATTTAAAAAGTAATATTTGTTTCTGAATAACCTATGCACAAATGCATAGTTTAAATGTGTACGTAGAGTAGCTCCGGGAGGGAAGGGGTTAATATATATGCTAAAATAACATGCGATTAATTCATGATTACCGATTGTCATATAATATTATACTTGACCGAAAGGGATAGGCAGTAATTATTTTACCTGAAACAATAAGACAATTCAATAGTGTCCAATTGATAGTATGAGATTCAAATATTATCCATTCAAAAATGAAGACATTTGCTTCATCGTTTACCTTAAACCGGAATTAGGTAATCTCTGATTTGCGGCATGCAGGTAGTAAGAGGTCCTGCAGGCAGGTCAAAATATCATAAATGAATAACTGATTTTCTAAGCTGTATGGGAGCGGGTTTGTGTTTGGCTAATCAACAACTTTAGCCTTAAAAACTTTTATGACAAAAAATTCCATTAATATCCCATAAATAATACCTGCAGTTGTGAAGAAAAAAAACCAGTAATCCCGTCTACAAGAAAAGGGATTGAGGTTATTACTGAGACTAAAAATCCCATCAATGCACTATGCAATAAGAAATTCATTTTAAACTGCTTATTCCAATAATAAATCCAAGCATCACTCTGTTAAAAAATGTGGGTGCTATTGTAAAGAAGGAAAGCTCTGAAATATTTCCACTCAGATGAACACCGGCAGTACAGATTAAACCTGCAACTATCCCACCGATAGTACAAATCAGTAAACGTTTGTTTTTCATATTTATGGTTAATCATTAATGGTGAGCTCCTGACAAAGCCGGTAATACTTTCAAACAATGCTAATTATTTACGATTGATAGCAATTCAGGTGAGAAATTATTAAACCGTGTCATTCTTTCGAGTGCTGTTTCCATCCCGAACATGCGGGAGCAGCTCTGGTATTTATCGTCCGGGTAATGTATATATAAACAGGACCCGCCGGACAGCATATTGATTATCTTCTCATGATCCTCCATGGGAATTGAGGGACATCCGTAACTTCTTCCCAGGCGGCCATACTTCCGGATGAAATCCCTGCTTACATAATCCGCACCATGCATTACTATAGCCCGTTCCCTGGCTTTATCATTTATTCCTATTTCAACTCCATCGAGGCACAGTGACAAGCCATGTTTGCCCGAATAGGTCTCTCCAGTCAGATAAAATCCCAGACTGCTCTGGAATGAGGAAGGAGAGTTGGAAAAACTCCCGGCAAATTCTTCTCCGCTGTTCCTTCCGTGGGCTACGAGACTGATATGCACCACTTCCATTTTATTCATATCAATTATCCACATGCGGTCAAAGTTGGATGAAATGGAAAAATCGATTACCGTTAATATATTTTTTTCTATTTTGTTTCCGGCTTTCAGATTAAAGAAACCGGTAACAGCTTTCTTAAAAACCTCATAATCAGGCTTTGATACTTCACTCCTGAGCATGTTATAAAATGTAGTGCAGTAACTTTCAATTGCTTCGTTACCAGAAGAGCCAGAAAGATGTTCATTGCTGTTATCGGATAAACAACTGCCGATGATAAGGGGAACCCATAAACTCAAAAAGATCACACTGATTAATTTCACAGGTAACCGGGTTATCAGTTTAAAATTAGGAACGAATAATAGTAATTCTCTATCATTAACTCATAAACACGAGATGTTATTATACGAACAGTTTTAAATTTTGTTCCCTTCGACATAACTGCCGACCAGTACAACCCAACCCCACACAAGGCGTGGCAGGCTCCCCCTGGAGGGTAGTCCGAAAGGACTTCTGCCCCGACATTGTAAAGTCCCCATTCTGATCAATCAGTACCAAACTCTGATTTTTGTTGTAGTTTTGCATCAATTATTTAATTATGAAAGCATATTATTCGACAGCTTATGGCGGACCGGAAGTGTCTCAGTATGGAGATTTCCCGGATCCTTCAGCCGGCGACGGACAGCTGCTGGTTGAAGTCAAGGCAGTGTCGATCAATCCTGTGGATTACAAGGTTAAACGAGGTATAGCAAAATTCATGAGCGGCTCCCGGTTTCCACGTATTTTTGGTTCTGATTATGCCGGAGTTGTCAAGTCCACTGGTAACGGAGTAACACAATTCAATCCGGGCGACAGGGTTTATGGTGCCACTCCGGTGATCTGGGGTAAACCTGGTGCACTGGCACAGCTGCTGGCTGTCGACCAGAAATTCGCCAGGGCTATACCGGAAGGAATTTCATTTGAAGAGGCTGCATCGCTGCCAATAGCTGCTCTTACGGCCCTTAACGGGTTAAGAAGATGCAGAGTAACGGAAGGGAAAACGGTGCTTATTAACGGCGGTACAGGTGGGGTCGGCCATTTTGCGATCCAGATAGCCAAAGCTAAAGGGGCTGTTGTTACAGTAACATGCAGACAGGTTAATGCCGAAGTTGCACGAAAGCTGGGAGCAGATGAAACTATGGGCTACAGCAAAGAGGAGCTTGCAAAAAGCGATATGAAATTCGATGCAATTCTGGATGCATACGGTAAAATGGATCTTGAGGATGCCTGCAGACTTCTGAAACGCGGCGGAACATATGCCACGACCCAGATAAAGCCGTTACTTTTCTTCTCCTCACTTCTTATTCAGCTTGTTTACTCTAAGAAGCTTACCTCATCGAATGTGCGTTCCAGGCCTGAAGATATGGAGGAGATGGAGAAGCTGTTCATTGATAAAAAGCTATATCCGGTAATTGAACATTATTTTACCCTGGACCATTCAACCGAAGCTTTTGAACTTGCAGAACATGGCAAACCAAGGGGAAAAGTAATAGTCAGACTTTAAAGTCACCCGTAAAATTCACCTTACAGGGATCTGATTGAAAGCGAAGAAGCGTGCCCAAAGCACTATGCCGTCAGTAAAACCGTCCTGCTTAATGTAACCTTTGGCCTTTCAACGATTTTCAACCCTGCCGATTCTAACCGGCCGATCATCTGACTGAAAGATTTTTCAGTAACATGGAACTTCGGCTCGATGATCATAATTCTGCCATACGGATTCATCACAGATTTCAGCTCTTCAAACATTCTCTGCTGATCAGGTACTTCATGAACCATCCAGAATGCCAGGACAAAATCAACTTTTTGTGAAAGGCCTATCATATCCTCTTTGCATTTATGAATTTCAACCCTTTGTTCCAGACCGGTCCCCCTTATCTTCCCGATAACCTTATCCAGCATTCCCTGCTGAAG
>CAZCQC010000300.1:0-20844 GCA_964500155.1 uncultured Rikenellaceae bacterium
CCGTTGATCGTTGAAAACATTCAGATGGCAAACATAATAAGGGGTTCAGATGAGGATTTTCAGAATATTTTTGGTGCTTCTACTCCGGACAAAGCCTGGGATATAATAAATAAGTACTGTAATTGTATGGTTTATACTGCCAGTTCTGAAGGTGTCTTTGTTCGGACAACAAATTTTGAAGGCAGATTTACAGTCAGGAAGATAAAACCTGTCAGCACTATCGGTGCCGGAGATAACTTCAATGCAGGAATGATAGCGGCGATATACAAAAACGGGATTACAAGGGACCAGCTCGCCACAATGGGAGAAGATATGTGGTCGAAGGTAATTTCATCCGGAGTCGATTTCGCATCAGATGTGTGTATGAGCTATGAGAATTATATTTCGGAGGAATTTGCTGAAAAACTGAAAAATCACCCCTAAATCCCCTAAAGGGGACTTGACTAATAGCCCCCTTTAGGGGGTGGGGGGCTAAATTGGTTTGGCGTTTGCCAACAGATATTTTTCAGCTTCCAGATTCCAGATAAAGTCGTTTTTAGCCACAATCTCATTCAAACCTGCATAAAACAGATCGTTTTTTCCCAGCTCTTCCAGCTTGTCCAGCGAAACAAGAGGCATCGAAATATTGGTATAGATCAGCTTCTTTCCCCCGGCGATATGAGGCAGATTAAGAGTTGTCTCAACAACAGCATCAAGCCCGCCGATATGAGTGATCATAACTGCAGGATTGATCTTGCCGTCACTCATGAGCTTCAGCGATTCCCTCATATCATCTGTATTACCTCCGGAAGTGCCTACTATATGGGTAAATGCATAATGCACATTGTAGAAATTAAACTCAGCTTTGAACTGGGGATTTGTCGGACCGGCAAAAAAATTAAGACATCCGTCAAATCCGAGTATCTCACCGGCCTGCTCAACAACCTGTTTTACCGGTGCAAAGACAAAAACATCATCAAATCCGTAGCCTCCTGTCAGATCTCGCAGATATTTAGCCGGATCCTCGGTTTTTCCAGTATTAACATATTCCAGTTTTATCCCTTCTCTTAATGCCTGTTCAGGGGGAAAAAGGGAGGCTGCCCTTTCAAGTCTGGATCCATCAATGTCGGTAACTGCAATAAATCCGGGTTTCCTTGCCTGATGAAGAGCGTAGTCTATTGCACCAAGTCCCATAGGACCCACTCCCGCAAGTATGGCCATATTCCCGCCTTCTTTAATTCCCATGATGTGATTATAGGTACCTGGGGGAACATGGTAGCTTGCATGAAAAGCTCCCACAATGCACGACATGGGTTCAGAGAGTGAGGCAGGGTAGAATGCTTCACCATCGTACTGAAGAAGTGAATCCGCCTCCATCACAATGTCCGGTATAATAATATGAGTAGCATCGCCACCGATAAACCTGAAAGAATATCCGGGAGCCTCGAGGGTCCCCATATGGTTCATTGCAGGTTGAATTGCAAACTTTTGTCCCGCAGAGAATTTGTGCTGCCATTTTACTCCAACCTTAAGGATTACTCCGGCAAATTCGTGTCCAATGATAGTCGGGTTGAGATGGATATCATCCGGAACGCGCTTGTGATCGGCTCCCTGTAAGGCAGCCTTGTACGACGACATGCATATACTGTCGGAGACCACCCGCGCCAGAATCTCATTTTCCTTTATCTCAGGCAGTTCAAATTCTTCCAATCGAAGGTCCTTCTTACCGTATATTCTTACTGCTTTTGTTTTCATAACTTACAATTTACATCCCCCTTACCCCCTTCAAAGGGGGAATATCATACTTGGTCCCCCTTTAGGGGGGGTGGGGGGCTTACCCCAGCATTACCTGTCCCCCTGTTACCGGAACTGCCTGCCCGGTTTCATATTCCTGGTCAATAATATACAGCATAGCCCTGATCACATCTTCAAGCCTGCATCCTCGTCTCATAGGTACCTGTTCCTCATAAAACTTCTTTACTTCATCTATGGTTCTGGCTCCGGGGACTTTTCCTGTATTCAGATACTGAACAAAAAGACCGTTTTTCGGATCGGACCACAGTGGCCCTTCATAGAAATTCCCTGGACAAATTGAATTCACCTTTATCCTGAAAGGAGCAAGTTCAAGGGCAAATGATTGTGTAAGTCCTATCCCCCCGAATTTGGCTCCCGCATAGGCAAAGTTCTTATTGCTTCCCTTAAGGCCCGATTTGGAGTTTATCTGGATGATATCCGTAAAGTAATCAGGCTTTTCAAGGTTCTGGGTCTTCATTACCTCTGAAGCATATTTTGCACAATAAAAATATCCCATGTAATTTATGCCTGTGGTTTTTGCAAATATTTCAGGTTCCATCTTATCAAGTCCGCCTGCTTTTAAAATTCCGGCATTGCTTACCATTAAATCCAGTCCCCCGAATTCACTGACAGTTTTTTCAACAAGGCTTTTAACAGATACAGGATCAGAAACATCAGTTTTAACAAATAAAGCTTTATTCATCGATCCTGAAGCCTGCAGGCATGAAACAAATTTATTGCCTGTTTCTTCATTCATGTCGGCAACAACAACATTTGCCTTTAATCTGAATAATGCTTCGGCAATTCCTGCTCCGAATCCCTGTGCACCTCCGGTAATTATTGCTGTCTTACCATTAAACTTGTTTTCCCTGACTACGCTCTGAGCGACCTTTCGCCTGTAGTTCTCAACTTCCCATTTGTCTATGAATGCTACCTGATCGGGAGTCAGGGTTTTTGTCCCACCGCATAATGATGAGTAATGGCTTATTTTAATGAGATCTTCGTAGACATCCAGAATAGCTTCAGCGGAAGCCACAGAATTCTCAATAGCAAGGATACCTGAGTTTTTTATTACAATGACGGAGGGAAGATAACCATATTCTGATTGAAAACGAGGTAATTGCAGCTTAATGGATTCCAATATCTTTTCGGATGTTGTATTTTGCTCAATGAACAGGTACCTTGTTTTACAGTAGACAATTATGTCGGGAGTCAGGGGCAGGGAAATCTTATGGAATTCTTGCTGATTCTGATAATATTTAGCGATCAGGGTGTTATGTCTGTATCTGATCACTTTTACGCTTTCGCCGGAAAGAAGCATACGCAGGGAAGGCAGAACTTTGTAAAGAACAGGATTATAAGGAAGGTCATTAATGTTAGTCAGGCGACTGAATTGAATCTCAATAGCCGATATAATCTGTTCATAGATCTCCTTAATCTCACCAACTGAATCCGCACTCACAAATGATCCATGGTTTTCAAGCAAGATTATTTGAGGATCAGATGAATTCTGATCCCTGTATCTTATTATCTCCGATTCGAGCTTTTTAAACAGGGTGTATCCGGGATCGGTATATGGTACGAACAGGGCTTTTTCCCCGAACAGTTTAATAGTCAGGCTTTTTGCATTTCTGCTGCACATAATCCCGTTTATAAGGGTGGGATGCAGGTGAACAACGAATTTGTATTTTATCAGTTCATGCAGGGAAGTCTCTACTGACGGCCTTTTTCCTTGTCCGGGATCGATGATGCTGTTGAAAAGGTCATTTTTAACCTGTTCTTCGCGCGATACGGGATCATCTGAATATGTTTTTCCTGAAATAATGTGCAGTTTTTCCCTGCTTAGTGCAATAAGTCCGTTTTCATCAAGAACGGCAAGCGGCTGTCCGCTGGCTTTAATCCAGATTGTCTGTTCATCCTTGTAAGATGTATTGCCACCGCCGGCGATGACATATTCTTTATTGTTTCCGTAAAATCTGGATACTTCAATCAGTTGAGCGATTTCCGGTTTCATATTTTTATTTATTAGACAGAAAGAATTCAATTACCAGCCTGCCAAGCAGAGAAAGATCTCTTTTCTGATCGACACTTGGAGTGGCATCGGGTAAGACGTAACCCTGCATTCCCTTTGCCCTGAGATATTGATGGGCTGCAATCACACATACACTTTCCCATGCTATGTGTTTCATTTCGTCATCAAGCTTTTCTGATCCCCGGGCAGTAACTCTTAAGGGAACCATTTCGGGAGTATTATGTTCAGTACCGAAAGTGATCAGAAAATTGTTTTCATGGAAATAGTTTACAAAATCCCTGAGAACAGAAAGACTATTTCGGCCAGGGATCAGTTCGATGCATCCTATTTTGTGGGCAGAGAGAGCTTTTGCAAGATTCTCTTTATCACTTTCAAACTCAGTATAATTCCCGGAAGGATCATCAAGGAGGACAGGATAGCATGGAATACCTCCGGCTTTGATAATTATTTTTATGATCTTGTCAAGTTCAAGAAAAGAATCTTCATTCTCTTCAACAAATGCCGCTCCTCCGCTTTTCAGCAGATATGACCGTATCTCGTTTTCCAGTTGGGAGATGTTTCCGGGTTCTGCTTTTGATTTCTTCCCTCCGTAGATTTTTTCAAGGAACCTTATTTGTTCCTCCTGGTCAGAATAAGCTTCAGCGGCTACTGATCTGACAGCTTTGGCCAGATGCCGTTCGCGTACCAGATCTTTGGCATACCTTTCCTTTATATTTTCATATGAAAGGGTAATGGAAGGATCGACCGGTTCAAATATCTTGTTAAGTTTTGAGATCATTGCCTTAATCTGGTTCTGGCTTTCTCTTATAACTGACTTCATCCTGAGGTTTTGAAAGAATCCCGGATTGAATGGATAATCCAAACCCTTTCCACAGAAATAAATTCGGCCCGGGTTATTCGGATCATTGATCCTGTTGCCTTTTTTCTGCTCCTCCCTCAAAAGGCCAATAAATTCAATATTGAATAAAGGAAAAATCTGGTTTTGGACAGACCCGTTTTTGAAAGCTTTGTAACCATCAGCTACGAAAAAATCATTGATCCCCAGTACAGCAATGTCTTCTGCTTTTGCCAGACTGAATATAGTATCCATGTCAGGAAATGCACTGAATGAATAAGGGGTGTGAATATGTGCATTCGCCTCCCTGAATGGCGGCAAATTGTTCTTATTGGATTGTTTTTTTAGTTCTTCAATAGAGGGAAAATCATCCAGGAAATACTTATCCACTTTTAAATGTATTAGTGTTTGCAGTTTGAAGTTTTTAAATCCTTATTTCTCTCAGCAGAAATTAAATTGCAGTTTTGAACTTCCCGGATTATCTGAATAATCTCTCAAGTTCCCGGATGTTTGCCTTGCTAAGAGGCTTTTTCTTTCCTGTCAACCCGACTATCATTGTCATTTTCGCCGCATTCTCAAGAACTTCAAGCTTATCAAAAGCCAGGAGGAGTGATGCTCCTGTAGTAAGTATTCCATGATTTTCAAGCAGCAGGATATCAGATTTCATAACAGATTCAGATGCAACGGATGCTAGTTCCCTGGTTCCCATCAATGCATACGGTACAAAACATGGGTCTCCACAGATGGCTTTTGCTTCAGCTGTAAGATCTGTGTTGATTGTACACTTCATTGCGGTGAATGACGATGCAAAAAGCGGGTGCGCATGCACGATGGCCGAAATTTCCTTCTTCATTCTGTATATTGAAAGATGCATTTCATTTTCAATAGAAGGCTTTAACTCAGGTGTAAGGTTTTCGCCGGCCAGCGTCATAATGCCAACTTCCTTCCACCTCATCCTTCCTTTATCAGTAGCTGATGGGGTTATAACGATAATATCATCTGATATTTTCAGGCTTATATTCCCTCCTGATGTTGTGGTGAGGCCCTGTCTGTAAAGCCGCCGCATGAACAATGCGACCTCCTTGCGTTCTTTTTTGTAATTCTCCTGATTTTTCATTGACTAACCTTGCTGGACCAGGTCAATAATCCCGTTAAGGACATATTGCGGCCGATATGGAAAATTATCAATCTCAGTCCTGTTGGTGATCCCACTCAGAACAAGGAGTGTATCAATTTCCGATTCCAGTCCGCATCTTATATCAGTATCCATACGATCTCCGATAACCACAGCTTCCTCACGCTTAACACCGAGCTTCTTCAATGCAATCCTCATCATAAGGGGATTGGGTTTTCCGACGTAATACGCTTTTTTACCTGAGGCAATTTCGATAGGAGCAATCAAAGCCTTGACAGATGGAGATATCCCAGTTTCGACAGGGCCACTTATATCAGGATTTGTACCAATGAGCCTTGCTCCCCTTAATACCAGGTTCACTGCCATCTCTATCTTTTCAAAATTGTAGCTGTTTGTATCCCCCACTATCACATAATCGGGATTGACATTATTAATAGTATAACCTATGCTGTACAAGGCATGAATAAGGCCTGCATCGCCAATTATGTAAGCACTACCCTTAGGTTTCTGGCTTGACAGGAAACCGGCTGTGGCCAGTGCGCTTGTATAAAAATGTTCTTCTCCTACATTGATGCCAAGCCTCTGTAGCTTCTCATGCAATTCCTTCGGAGTCCGCTGGCTGGCGTTGGTCAGGAAAAGAAAGTTCTTTCCTGTTTCTTCAAGCCACTTCAGGAAAGAGGTGACACCGGGCAGTAAGATATTACCATGATAGATGACTCCATCCATATCGATAATAAAGCCTTTTTTTGCTTTTATATTCTCAACTACATTTTCCATTTTGAAATAATTGTCATGTAAAGATATTAAAAGGAACTAAACCCCTTCTCTGTTTAATTTTAAAGACTTACCTGCCGTGAAATCTGATTTGCAGACATGGCCCTTCAAAGGTGTTATCTTCTCATGAATCGCGTCTATGATCCAATCGGGCTGGGGGAAGAAGGCATTCTCCATTTCATGGGCGGGAATAATCCAGTTTTTTGAGCCGACCACAACAGGGGGAGCATCGAGGTAATCAAAAGTGAGCTCAGTAATTGTCTGGGCCATCTCCTTAAGGAATGATCCCCTTGAAGATGCATCGCTGGCAAGGACTATCCTTCCTGTTTTTCTGACCGATTCTATTACTGGTTCATAATTAAAAGGAACAAGGGTGCGTGCATCTATAATCTCTGCTTTCAGACCATAATCTTTAAGAAGAATATCTGCTGCCTTAATTGCAGGGTACAAAGTAGCTCCGATGGTCAGGATTGTAATATCATCGCCTGATCTTTTGATGTCAGGCTCTCCCAGAGGTATCTCGTAGTAACCTTCGGGAACACCTGAAGTATGAAACATCTCGCCGGTATCATAAAGTCGTTGGCTTTCGAAGAAAATCACAGGGTCAGTTCCCTGTAATGCACTGTTCATTAGTCCTTTGGCATCGTATGGAGTTGCCGGGAAGACAACCTTTAATCCTGGTATATGTGCAACAAGCGATGACCAGTCCTGAGAATGCTGTGCACCATATTTTGACCCGACAGAAACCCGTACAACAACCGGCATCTTTATTATATTTCCGCTCATTGCCTGCCATTTGGGAAGCTGGTTGAATACCTCGTCGCCTGAGCGACCCAGGAAATCACAATACATAATCTCAGCAATTACACGACCCCCGCACATCCCGTAACCTATTGCTGTTCCGACAATAGCTCCTTCGGAAATAGGTGAATTGAAGAGACGGTGATAAGGGAGAGCTTCCGTCAGACCGCGGTATACGGCAAAAGCACCGCCCCAGTCGCGGTTTTCTTCACCCCATGCTGCAAGTGTCGGATCTTTGTAAAAGCGGTCAATTACAGCTTCAAAGATCCCGTCCCTGAGTTGGAAAAGCCTGGCTTTTGATACTGGTTTGCCTTCTTTATCCTTAAAGAATCTTTCTTTGTTTTTCAATGACATGACCCTCGGGACCTCTGCAAGAGGAATAAGCACTTCAGGAGTCCTATCTTCCATTTTATCAGCAGAATTGTTTGAAAACATCATCCTTCCAATTACATCAGGATCTTTCTGAAGGTCAAGCCTTGGTGACACTTCATCGCTCACAGCCAACTTAAGTATATGTGTAAGAAGCTCTCCGGCCTCTTCCCTGATCTCATCAAGCAGTTCAGGTTTTGCAATTCCTGATCCTGTCAGAACACTCCCGAAAGCAGTTATCGAATCTTCTTTCAGCCATGCTTCAACTTCTTCTTTTGACCGGTAAGAAGATGCGTCAGAAGGCGAATGTCCGCTTATCCTGTAAGTTAGAGTATCGAGGAGCACAGGCCCTTTTTTCTCGCGGAGGATCTCTTTCTTCCGTCGGAAGGCATCAATTACCGCAAGCGGATTGTACCCATCGACTCTTTCTGCATGCATCATTTCCGGATTTACACCGGCACCGATCCTGGCAAGGATACCATAACCCATGGTTTCACCCATTGTCTGTCCGCCCATTCCATAAAGGTTGTTCATGAAGTTGAAAATCAGGGGCAACCCTCCACTGTATTCTCCATCCCAGAGAGTTTTATATTGATCCATGGTTGCAAATGTAATGCCTTCCCAGACCGGTCCGCATCCCATTGAGGCATCACCGATATTGCATACGACTATCCCTGGTTTCCTGTTGATCTTTTTATATAGGGCTGCACCTACAGAAATATCCCCTGAACCTCCTACAATAGCATTGTTCGGGTAAATTCCAAAAGGGGTGAAAAATGCATGCATTGAACCACCCAGCCCCTTGTTGAATCCGTTAGCCCTGGCAAATATCTCAGCAAGCGCACCATATAAAAGGAAGTGCTTTGCAAGTTCCTTAAGCGGACCAGCAAATCCTTTTTCAACAACCATAAGTGCAGTTCCTCCAAAGTAGTTTTTCATTATTGAATAAAGAGCATCTTCATCAAGTTTATGAATGGCTGATAATCCTTTGGCAAGTATTTCACCATGACTTCTGTGCGACCCGAATATAAAATCATCAATTTCAAGGTTGTATGCCATCCCTACAGCTGAGGCCTCCTGTCCGATAGAAAGATGTGCCGGTCCGGGGTGATTGTAGGGAATACCTTTATATTCGTTTGTGGTTTTTATCAGGTTAAGCATTGTTTCAAACTCCCTGATAATTACCATATCATGATAAATTCTTACAAAATCGTCGGTGCTATAGCTGTTCTTTTCCTGATCAATCGATTTACTATATTGGTTTACAGGAATCTTCCCGAATTCTAAGAACTGGGGTTTCCGAACTTCCTTAGGATCAATGTTCTGACTTTTAGGCATATAATGCTTTATTGTTGTTAATTATTTTTCTTTTTCTTTTTTTGTTTAGCCCCCCTTTAGGGGGGTTGGGGGGCATTTAATCAGTATCTGAATTTTTCAATCTGTTCTTTTATTTCTCTCAGGAACAGGGTTGCCGGTCCCCCATCTATTGCCCTATGATCGTATGTCAGGGATAATCCGATATAAGGAACGAACCCGAATGTGTTATTACCAAGATCAGCAGGCCTGGTCATAATTGAACATACTCCAAGTATTGCAGTCTGGGGAAGATTTACTACCGGAGTGAACATTTCAACTCCGTAATTCCCTAGGTTTGAAACCGTGAATGATGCAGCAATACTTTTGATAAGCTCAGGATTTATGTTTCCTTTTTTACAGGAATCTGCTGCTGATTTTAACTCGCGCGATAGTGCCCGGAGATCCATATCATCAGCGTTCTTTACTGCAGGTACCATCAGTCCCCTGGAAGTGTCGACGGCGATACCCAGATGGACTTTATTAAATACTTTTATGCGGTCATCAAGGAAATGAGCATTGATTTCAGGGAATTTCTTAATTGCGTTTATAACACACATACAGATCATATCATTCAGGGTTATATCCTGTTTTTCAGATCCGTTTTTCAGACCTTCCTTGATTTTCCTTCTGGCCTCAAGAATATTGCGAACATCAGCACTCATATGATGTGTAAGCTGTGCCGAGTTCTGGAGCGATGCATGCATGGTCCGTGCAATTAGCTTGCGCACGTTTGTAAGGGGCTGTTCAGTAAATTCACCTGCCTGTACCTTAACCTCCTCCATTTTGTCTTCAGAAGGAGAAATAACCTTCTCAATATCACTACAGATAATCCTTCCATTCGGACCCGACCCCTGAATGTCGTAATAATTCAATCCTTTCTTGTCTGCAAAACGTTTTGCTCTGGGGGAAATCCTGATTTTCAATTCTCCGGAATCATTTGCAGTTTCTGATTTTGTAGCCGGTGAAACCATTCTTATAGTTTCGGGCGATCCCTGTGTATTCTCTTGCTTACCCGGTTCCCCTGGTAACGGAGGGATTATAGGTTCAATCTTGTCTCCGGCATTACCGATAAGTGCTACATTAACCAGAACAGGGACTTCGGCTCCATCGCCATAATATATCTCCAGGATAGTCCCATCTGCCGGAGATTCAACGTCAAAGGCAGCTTTATCAGTTTCATATGAGAAAAGAAGGTCACCGTTCTTTACCGTATCGCCTTTCTGCCTGAACCATTTGGTTATTATGCAGGTCTCTACCGACTGACCCTGTCTGGGCATTATTACCGGGATTGCCATTTTTTGTGATTGGTTAGATTAATGTTGCTTGTTGCTGGTTGCTTGTTAATATACCGATTGCCTGTAACTTGTAATTATAAGTTGGCTAATGTACTAAATAAAATAATACGATAGTGCTAATTGTAATGTGATTACAAAAATATATATTATAACTTGTATTTACAAGTAAAGTTATATATATTTACAGAAAAATTTAAACAGGATGACTTCGGACGGTTCAATACCGCAATACAGAAGGCTATACGAAATTCTTCGAAAGCATATCAACGAAGATATATACAGTGAAGGCGATCTTCTGCCGTCTGAAAATGAGCTTTGTCAGTTATATGGTATGACTCGTCCGACTGTCCGGCAGTCGCTGGCATGCCTTGCGAACGATGGTTATATCCGGAAGCATCAGGGTAAGGGAAGTATTGTCACGCATCCTCCCAGGGATATCGGGATCCTGTCAGTTTCGGGTACTACCTCCGCGGTAGGAAACAGAAACCTGAAGACCAGGATCATAATTAAACCGGCCCTAAAGCCATGGCCTTCCGATTTTATGTTCCCCCTGTCGGACCTCGAGAAAGAATCGGGATGCATACATCTTGAGAGGCTCCGTCTGCTCGATGAAGTACCGATCTTCTACGATATAAGCTTTATTGCGAATGTTAACCTTCCAAGGATAACTGCCAGGCAATTTGAAAACAAATCTCTTTTTAAAATACTGCGTGAACATTACCATATCGAAATAAAAGGGGGAGAACAAAGGATAAGGGCAATTTCACCATCACCGAAAATTAACAAATTCCTTAAACTTGAAGCCGGACAACCTGTACTACATCTGGAAAGGAAGATAGAGACCAGTGTCAATGGTTTGTTCATCTATTCATCTATCTTCTGCAATACTGGAAAATACTCGATCTTCGGAAGGTTTTAAGATTTTATCCTCCAGTTCCATTGTGAATGAAAAAAACTTTAATTTTATAGCTGATAAATTTCTACTGGAAATTGTTTGGCAATTATCCATAATCTAACTTAATCAAAAACAGAGACTAACTTATGAAAGATCAAAACAAATCATGGTCAAGGCGTCGCTTCCTTGGTTCTGCAGCATTAGGAATGGCGGGTATGGTTGTAATTCCAAATCTTGCAACTTCATGCAAGGGAAAAACAAAGGCAAAAACTGCCGAAGAGGATAATGAAATCACACTCGGATTTATAGGTCTGGGACAACAGTCAATGTTCCTCCTCAGTGGCTTTCTCCAGGTGGCCGGAGTAAAAGTTGTTGCTGGTTGTGATGTGTATGGCATCAAGCGCAGGCGTTTTGAAAAAAGGGTAACCGACTTTTATGCAAAGGCTGGCAAAGAGGTAAAGGTTGAAACATACGAAAAGTACCAGGACGTACTTGCCAGGCAGGATATTGATGCAGTTGTCATTGCTGTTCCTGATCATAATCATGCCATTATTGCAATCGCTGCCTGCAAGGCAGGGAAGGATGTATACCTTGAAAAACCAATGACTTTCACGATTAAAGAGGGGCAGGAGCTTAAAAAAGCAGTCCGGCAGAACAACAGGGTACTGGCAGTAGGAAGTCAGCAGCGCTCTGATGCCGGATTCCAGCATGCAGTAAACCTGGTTCAGACAGGCGCACTTGGTAAAATCAGCAAGGTGAATGCCTACGTCGGGGCACCCCCAACACCTTATAATCTTCCCGAAGAACCGCTGCCTGCCGACCTGAACTGGGATCTGTGGCTCGGACCACTTCCTGCAAATATCCATTACAATAACCAGCTTGATCCTCTTATTTCACTTGATCCTGAAAAAGATGAAGAGATATGGGGTGCCTGGCGCTGGTATAAAGAGATGGGCGGAGGCTTTACAACCGACTGGGGAGCACACATGTTTGATATTGCACAATGGGGATTGGGGATGGATAAAAACGGACCGGTGGAAATTTCACCAATCGGAGACGGCACAGAATTCATTTCGTGGAAATATGCAAACGGGGTGGTTATGACTTCAGAACCTTTTGATGAAAATAGCACAAAGGGAGTGAAATTCTGGGGAGAAAATGGCTGGATAGAAGTTGCCAGGGGTTACTTCAATGCTTCTGATCCCAAATTCAATCCTCCTGCTGCTGCATCAACTGATGAGGGACCGTATGAAACAAGAATTCCCCATCAGGTCAATTTTATCGAATGTGTGAGGTCGCGTCAGGATCCTGTTGCTTCTGTCGATATTGGTCATAGCAGTTGTACTGTCTGCAATCTTGGAAATATTGCATGCGACCTGAAGAGAACGATTAAATGGAATCCTGAAACCGAAACATTCATTGATGATTCTGATGGCGAAGCCACAAAGCGCCTGCATTATGAATATCGCACCCCGTGGAAACTGGTTTAAAGATTTTCGCCCCTAAATCCCCGCCGGCTGGCGGGGACTTTAAGAAGTTTAACCTCCCCCTTTAGGGGGTTGGCGGGTAAAAATAACAAAGAGGCTGGACAATCGTTCAGCCTCTTTAAATTATAGAACTGAGCAAAAATTAATCTACTCTTTTTACCTTGATTGCAACAGGGCCTTTTTCTCTCATTTCTACTTCAAACTCAACTGCTTGTCCTGTTTCAAGTTCGGTCTGGGGAAGCTCCAGTCCTGACCGATGGATAAAAATATCCTTCTGATCTTCGGTCTGCAGAAACCCATAACCTTTAACCCTGTCATACCACTTAACAGTACCTTTCATAGTTCTTGAGTTTTTTGTAACCTACCTGTAATTATCCCTTCTGTTACCGCCGCCTCCTCTGCGGTCGTTATCTCCGCCCCGGAAATCTCTTTTTCTGTCGGTACGTTCAATAGATTCGTTAACAATAATTTTTCTGCCCTGAACTTCAGCACCATTAAGTTCCTCAATGGCCTTCTTTGCTTCGGCTTCGTTTGGCATCTCAACGAAACCAAATCCTTTACTTTTCCCAGAGTATTTATCAATAATGACTTTAGCGGATGCAACTTCGCCATACTCTTCAAAGATTTCTTTTAATTCTGCTTCACTCATTTTAAAATGAAGACTTCCTACATAAATGTTCATAATTCAATAATTAAGTAATTAAACAGTAACAAAGGTCATATTAATTTTTGATATCTGAAAATAAAAACTTACAATATGTTGAATTTTACTGCTTTTTCGTGGAATGATATCCTCTCAGGGTATAGATATCAATCCCCCGTGGCATTTCTCTCCAACACTATTAAAAAACAACAAAAAGGGGGATTTGTTCACTTTTGTTACGATTCCGCTTCTTTAAAAATACAGTAAAGAAACAGACCCGCCATTAAATCTGGCATCTTATTTCCTTATTTCCTTATTTCTCTATTTCTTATTCCTAATATAAATATGTTTGATGTTATTCTGGCCGGAATCTCTCTCATCAATATCGAAGTCAAGCGACCGGATAAGCGGCGTAAGCTTTGCAAAACCATAATTCCTGGGATCAAAATCGGGTTGCTTTTTAAGGATCAGATTTCCCACATCACCCAGGTATGCCCATCCGGTTTCATCAGCAAGATCTGTTATTGAAGATGCAATAAGACGCTTTGCCCTTCGAATCTGATTCTGCTGTTCACTATCATCGTTCCTTGGCTTTCTGAGGGAAGGCTTCCCTGTCTTTTTCTTTATATCTTTTGGATCGGGTACCACCAATGGGGTGTTTATTATATCGAGATATATGAATTTATCGCAGGCGATTATAAAAGGGGAAGGTGTCTTACGTTCACCGATCCCTATTACCTTCATCCCTGTTTCCCTCAACCTTGTTGCCAGCCTGGTGAAATCACTGTCACTCGACACAAGGCAAAAACCATCAACATTGCCTGAATAAAGAATATCCATTGCGTCAATTATCATAGCTGAATCGGTAGCGTTCTTTCCCTGGGTATAGCTATACTGCTGTACAGGCGTAATTGCATTTTCCAGAAGCACTGACTTCCATCCTGATACAGTTGGTTTGGTCCAGTCACCATAAATCCTCTTAAAAGTTGGCGTCCCATATTTTGCTATCTCTTCAAGCATCCCCTTTACATTGCTGTAGGGGATATTGTCGGCATCAATCAAGACAGCCAGCCTGAGATCATTTAATGTTTGCATAATTCTGATTTGGTAAACTTCCGGCAAGTTACCCTTTTTTAAGGATAGCCTTTGTAAATCATATGGATTTTTATATTTTGGTGCATTAATCACTTTTAATTCCTGAAATCCGCTATTCTTTATGGGAGACATTAAGTTAACAGCTGAGGTACTAGCCTTTACAGCCATTTTCTCAGTTCTGGTGATGTTCTTTTTATTCATTTACACAGCTAAAAAGAAGATTCTCCTGTATCTTTTAATAAAACATCTGTTCCCAAATAGTTCAGCTGCCTCCCTTGAATTCATTTCATATAAACTGACCGGAATTCTTTTCACCGGGATAATTCCTTTTATTTTTTTTGTTTTTATATTCAAGACAGAACCTTCCATGATCGGATTAGTTATCGGACGCACTTTTCATTTCTGGTACCTGCTGATTATACTGATGCTTGTTACAGCTATCCTCTCCTTTAATCTATCCCGGGGCAGGAATGTACAGGAAAGGTCTCCTGAGTTGAAAAAAACGGATTGGTTTCCACGGCATATATTACTCTCTGTTTCTTCATGGGTGGTATATATTCTCGGATATGAGTTCCTGTTCCGGGGAGTACTCTGGTTCCTGTGTTCTGAGGCATTTGGTTTCTGGCCTGCACTGATCATAAATCTTTTTCTTTATTTCCTGGTTCATCTGCCTCAGGGAAAATTTATGGCGATGGGCGCACTTCCGATCGGTATTGTTCTATGTCTGTTAAGCCAGTTAACAGGATCATTTATACCTGCCTTTCTGATTCATTCTCTTATTGCGGTTTTGACCGATTTATTTTCCTTATATCATAATCCTGAAGTTCATCTACATCTTAGCGATACGGATAAATGAGAGTTTTTATTACAGGAGGAACTGGATTCATTGGGTCAAGATTAACAGAAAAACTAATCTCCGAAAACTATGAAGTAACACTTCTGGCCCGCAACCCATCAGCCACACTATTTGCCGGGAATGATAAGGTCAATATTATAAAAGGCGATCTGTCCGATAAATCAGCCCTTCTCGAAGGAATGAAGGATTGTGACTGGGTCTTCCATTTGGCCGCATGGGCAAAACCATCGTTTAAGGATCCGAAAATTGTTACGGGGATCAATATTGACGGAACTGTAAACGTTTTCGAAGCAGCTCTTGAAAATCATGTGAAAAAAGTTGTATTTACCTCCACAGGGGGAACAATGAGTTATTCACACGATGGAAATCCTGTTGATGAAAATACAAATCCGGTTCCCATCCTTCATACACTTTATGAAAAAACCAAGGCGGAAGCGGAAAAGATTGCTATTTTATACAGCAAAAAAGGACTGGCTGTCATAACTGTAAATCCTACACGGGTATATGGTCCGGGAAAGCTCACCGAAAGCAATTCAATGACTAAAATAATCAGGCTATATATCTCTGGATTGTGGAGAATAATCCCGGGTAACGGAAAATCGATAGGCAATTATGTGTTTATAGATGATGTTATTGAAGGTCATATTCTGGCAGCCCTATTCGGTAGGAGCGGAGAACGCTATATTCTGGGAGGCGAAAACCACTCCTTCCTTAGCCTTTTTGGCATTATTGGTGAGACATCAGGGAAGAGAAGAATTCTTGTAAATCTTCCCGCAGGATTAATGAAGAGAATCATAAAAGGCTTCATATTCATATCAAAAATCAGCGGATCGCCTCCGGCTATAACCATGGACTGGCTTGATAAATACCTGAACAACTGGATTATGTCAAGCAACAAGGCTTCTAAGGAACTTGGCTACAAAATAACTCCTCTTTCTGAAGGAGTATCCAGAACGATACAATGGTTAAAAACAAAAAAGGATGGAACAGGAAAATAATACATTTGCCGTTGTTACAGGTGCCAGTCTCGGTATCGGCCGTTCGATAGCAAGAGAGCTGGCTGCACGAGGACATAATCTTATCCTAAGTTCATTGCCTGGTCAGAGTTTGCCTGATTTGTGCATTGAAATTGAATCAACGAACAAGGTCCGTGCTATGTCCTTCGAATGTGATCTGACATCGGAAAACGGACCTGAAAGCCTTTTTGAATTTGTGCAAAATAAGAGACTTAACGTAAATATTCTGGTTAATAACGCCGGGATCGGATATGAAGGTCCTGTTGAAGGCTATACAAGAAATCAGATCGATCATATGATCATGCTGAATGTAAGAGCCATGACCCAGCTTACTGTATTTTTCACTTCTGAGCTCAAAACTCACTTTCCGTCATATATTCTGAATATCAGTAGTTTTGGTGCATATACTCCAACCGCTTATAAAAGCATCTATCTTGCCACAAAATCATATGTTTTCTATTTTACCAGGGCTCTGGAGTCAGAATTCACGGGATCAACAGTTAAAACGTGCGTCGCGGTTCCCTCAGCAGTAAGGACAAATAAAAACACACTGGGGAGAATTGAAAGAAACGGCTGGTTTTCGCAGAAATCAGCACTTAATCCCGAAGAGGTTGCTGCTGAAATCATAACAGGTATGTTTAAAGGGAAAAAAATAATTGTACCCGGAAAATTATCCAAACTGTTCTTTGGTGTTGCCTTGTTTGTTCCTGAAGGGATTATTTTACGATTGACCAGGCAGATTTTTAAAAATTACCGTCAGGGATAAAATACAGGTATTGTCCTGTCAGATTTTCTTCCCGGTCATGGTTTTTATTTCCAGCCTCAGGATCGTTGTTCTGTTAAATACATCCTGCTTATAAGAAAATTCTTTACGGTTTGAATAATGCTTCATAATTGAATCTAATCCTTCCCTTCTTTCTTTATCATCACTGATGATAAAAATGTCACCCCATCCTAAAACACTGCTGTATTTCATGCTGAAATCACAGGCTTCTCTGCCGCTCAGAAGATCATGATCCGTGTCCATCTCAAAGCAGACATGATTATTCTTTCTGATAATATCTATTTTCCTTCCTTCGCCGGCGGAATGGAAAAATAGTTTTTTCCGGACTCCTCCGGAATAGCCGAAATTCATTGTGACTATGTATGGGATATTATCATCCGTCAGAGCAATTCTGCAAACATCACAACGTCCAATTATCTCCTCGATCTCACCAATTGCTGTTATTTCCCTTTCTTTTCTTCTCATGATTATTCCCTGTTTGTTATTTTTTAAATACTAAATATCACAATTAAGCGGCTAATTGTATAAAGATAGAAAAAGATTGCCTTCGGTGAGCTCGGTTCTGAGCGAAACGAAGAATCTCATACTTTTAGTCAGACACTTTTAATTAACAATAAAGAATATTGTTAACTTTGCCCGATTCTCAAAAAGTGTAATAAAATAAATGTAAATTGTATGGGAAAAGGTGATAAAAAATCCAGAAGAGGCAAAATAATTCTTGGTACTTATGGTGTAAGGCGCCGCAGGAAAAAAGCTGATAAGCCGGAAATAAAGCAGGCAATCCTGCCAAAAGAAAAAGAGGTAAAAGAGAAAAAGCCTGTTAAGGAGAAAAAAGAGGTCCCTGAACCTAAAGCAGTTGCTGAAGTAAAGGAAGTAAAGGAAGTAAAGGAAGTAAAAGAAGTAAAGGAAGTTAAAGCTGTAAAAGCAGTCAGGGAAACCAGTGAATTCAAACCTGAAAAAGCGGCAAAGGAACCTAAACCTGTAAAAGAAGAATCAAAACCGGCCCCGAAGGCAAAACCTGTAAAGGAGGTTAAACCTGCTGAAAAAGCTGAAGCCAAAGAGGTAAAAGCAATTAAGGAGAAAAAAGAACCAAAACCCCCTAAACCGGTAAAAGAAAAGAAGGAAGAGAAAGAATCCAAACCTGAAAAAGGGAAGAAAGCCTAACTCCCTTTCCTTACTATCAGCCACTTATAGTCATCAGGATCAATACGGGTATTGACGATGACAGGTTTCTTGAGTGAGATAGCCTCTTTTATTGCGATTCTCATACTATCTTCTGAATCAGCATTTATCACGCTGATCCCAAAGAAACTTTCCGAATCGAACAGGTCCCCGGAATAAAGACTGGTTCCATACGGTGAAAGGTTCTGCCATGATTGCTTCAGTTTTATAAGGTTAAGTTCTCCATCGGAAAAGACAACAATTATAACCTGAAGATTATACCGGCGGGCAGTAATAATTTCACCGGCAGTCATCAGAAATCCTCCATCGCCTGTTACACAGACCACTGTCGACCCTGGACTGGCGATTTTGGCTCCAAATGCTGCAGGCAAGCCAAATCCCATCCCTGACCATCCGTTTGTCATAATAATGTTCTGTTTGCCTGAGGTATTCCAGTACTGGCCGGCAAGATGGAGGTGAGAACCAACATCAACTGTCAGAATGGTGTCTCCTGGCAGCTCCTCCTGCATAATCTTAAAAGCTGTAACCGGGCCGAAATGATTGGTAAATCCGTTAAAAACTGCAAATGTTTCGTCGCGGACTGACTGAACAGCAGATCTATTGAAAACTGCGGATCCATTTTCCATTCTGCTCAGGATGGTGAACCACTCATCCGGATCACCTGTGAACCGGGTGACACTGGCTATTTCGGGCAAATCCGTTTCTATTGTGTTAAAAATAACCAGAGGCACATCCGGTATCCATGACTCATAGTTATATTCAACCGGATCGTATCCAAGCCCTATTACAAGATCAGTCTCCCTGAAAATATCTTCTAAATAATCACTTAAAGCATGGAAAAGAACACCTGCATAACATGGATGATTTTCAGGAAGCAGGCCTTTGGCCATAGGTGTCAGAACAACCGGGATCTTGTTTTTTTCCAGAAAACCGGCCAGTTTACTTCCAATTGCATGCCTCGCAGAGGTCAGTCCAGCTGCAATCAGAGGCTTCCGTGATTTTTCAAGAAGAGAAATTATTCGATCTGTATCATTGCTGAAGGCAATGGAATTGTCAATCGCAGTAAAATCATTGGCAGGTTCCACTTCATAACCGGCAATATCTGCAGGCAATCCTATGTGAACAGGTCCCGGATATTCCTCCCTGCAGATCTTTATGGCTTTATCAATAACCTCAACTGCATTGCCGGCTGTCATCCTGAAGGTTGCTTTTGTAAGCGGCTCGTAGAGCTTCTGATGGTTAATATTCATCTGTGTGGTCCGCTGTAACATCTTGTCATCCATCTCGCTTGTAAGGATAATTACAGGTATTCTGTCGAGAAGAGCACCTCCGGCAGCTGAAGCCATATTAACCGCACCCGGACCAAAGGTTGCATGACATACTCCGGGTATACCTGTTAACCTTGCTGAAACTCCTGCCATTATTCCTGCTGCCGCTTCATGCGACGTAAGGATAAATTCAATACCTGCCGACCTGAAGCTTTCCATGTATGGAATAGAGGGACCTCCCGGAACACCGAAAACATACCTTACACCATTTTTATATAATTGATCTGCAATGTATTCAGCAACAGTCATGTTAAATGGTTGACAATTGCCAAAGCTATTAAATTAAATCCTTCAAACTCCCATCACGAATACAAATTCTATTAAATTTATAAGCATCTTTTTTAGAAAACATTATGGATATGAAAACAAAAAAACCAGGTATTCTGATTACAGCAGCTTTTATCCTTTCAACATTTCCTGCTATTGCTGAAAATTCGCCAGATATCTACAAGAGAGCTGATGATCTTGTAAAAAAACAGCTGATAAGGTTTTTTACGGAAATGTGCGGCCGGTATGGATCGGAAAAACTAACAGTTTCCTTTATGAAAATCTCACACCTTCCGGAACTGAATACATGATTATTGATGCAGAGAAGCTCTCAAAAAAGAAAGCATTTAACCAGGAGAAATTCGCATCAGCATTTGAAGTAGCTACCGGCAATAAGGCCGAACCAGGCAAGCTGCCCTTAAGGGACATTGTATTTTCCGATAAAATGGGAAGCTTTGCATTTACATTTAACGGCTACAACTGGATTTGTAACCTCAAAAACTACGAGATAACAAAAAGAGAAAAAGTAACCGATCGAAGAAGACAAGTAGGATGGGACTGGGGATTCAGGGACGAACTTACCAACGATACTGTCGAATCACCCGATAAAAAATGGACAGCTTTTATAAAAAACTATAACGTTTTCATCAGGTCAAGGGAGGGTAAAAAGGAATATCAGCTGAGTTTCGATGGGGCCCTGGGGGAATATTATTCATCATTCGTAAAGTGGTCTCCCGATTCAAGGAGGCTTGTTGCATATCGTCTGAAACCTGCTGAAAAACATATGATTTATTATATTGAGTCTTCCCCTGAGGATCAACTTCAACCAAAGCATTATTCCTACGAATATCAGAAACCTGGAGATGCTGTTCCTCAAAAGTACCCTCAGCTTTTCGATATTGAATCAAAAAGACATATTAA
>CAZCQC010000301.1:0-7835 GCA_964500155.1 uncultured Rikenellaceae bacterium
TGCATCCATAAAAACCTGATCCTTATAGGGGGCAGAATATGTGGGATATATCCAGAACCTTTTATTGTAAATTGTTCCCTCCGGGTCAGCGTACCATCCGGGAAAGACCGGATTGCCCGAAAAATGTATCTGATGAGTGCATCCGGAAATTAAGCCGGAAAGCAGAATTAAGATTGAAATTGCATGCTTCATTATATCAGTAACTAATTTTTAAACATTACCCAGTCAACCTGAACAGGATTATTATCCTTCAGCAATACTACCAGGTTGTGAATTCCATTCCGGACTTTTAACTTCCTTCTAATGACTGTGTTCCACTCTGAACTGTCTGGTATTTTTATCTCAGCAAGCAAAGGTCCACCTGCTTTATCCAGAAAAATTTGTATTGTGCCCCCGTTTTGTGACAAGGCTCTGATCTGAACAGATTTAAGTTTACTATCTCCGAAATTAACAGCATTGTACTGAACCCAGGCATTCTTTGCGCCAAGGATTGTCTTCCAGCCTTTAAATGTGTCGAGTGAATCAAGAAATGCTATTGAAGCGCCATTGTCGCTGATGCTACTATACCTGTCGATCTGTATTTCCTTTGTGGCTTCTGTTAGTCCGACACCACGCAGAGTCGGAATCACCTTTCTGATTGTTCCGTCTTCATTGAAAAAGAGGCTGTCAACCCTGGTCGATCTGTTCTTATCAAATTTCGGTGACAAGTCATTATGATGGTAGAAAAGGTACCACTGATTATTATATCTGACAATTGATTGATGGTTTGTCCAACAGCCTGTGGGGGACTCATCCATTATCACTCCGGTTACATTAAAAGGGCCCATTGGGTTATCCCCTGTTGCGTATTCCAGTCTTTCAATTTTATTCTCAACGTGAGGGAATGTCAAATAATATTTTCCATTCCGTTCAAATACATAAGGCCCCTCCTTGAGGCCATTCTTTGGGAGATTATCTATAACCTCTGGTTCAGAAGCAAGCTCCAGCAGATTTTCTTTCAGCTTTGCCATAAAAATATTTCCCTGCGACCAGTACAGATAAGCCTGCCCATCTTTATCGATCAAAACATTCGGATCAATTCCACTAACATTCTTAATCGGTTCAAGCTGTGGTATAAATGGCCCGTTAGGATTATCGGAGATCGCAACTCCTACTGTGAATCCTTTACCATATACCGGTTTTTGATTTGAAGGAAAATAGAAATAATATTTTCCGTTCCTTTCAATGCAATCAGGAGCCCACATGCTGAATGTTGTTGAATCGACCCAGTTCACTTTGCCCTGAGTGACAATTACTCCATGATCTGTCCAATCGGTTAGGTTATCAGATGAAAATACATGATAGTCTTCCATAACGAACCAGCCAGCACGTCCGCGACCAGGTTGAGCAGGTATATCGTGAGAAGGATAAACATAAACCCTGCCATTGAATACCCTTGCAGTGGGATCGGCTGTAAACTGGTCCTGTATTAAGGGATTTTGCCCTGTAGAATCAGTTATAACAAACCCAAATGATGAAATGATCAGCAAAAGCTGTTTGATGAATTTCATATAAAAGGTTATTTATTGTTCTTTAACATATCATTTACAGCGTTTGAAAGAAATATATATTCTGAACATATATTTATAACATATTCATTTTCGCCCCAGAAGAAAGGCCAGTCTTCTTTGTTCTCAAGGAAATCAGGCTGAAATAACAACAGGCCTGGAACAACTCCGCCTGCAATAAAGGCGAAATCAGCTCTGTTAATGCCGTAAGCTATTTCCTTTGAATGTGTTCCCACAGCAGATACAAAAGATAAATTTGAATATGGGTGACTGCCGAATATGTAATTCAGCCCTTTATATGCGTACTCAGGACCAATAATTTCAGGGAAGGTTTTATTTGCATAATAGTTGGTAATTGCAAAACTTATTACACCACTATTACCGCCCCACCCTCTTGAGGTAATAGGAACTCCATATGGGTTGGCTTTGCCATATCCGTCTATTGTTTCTTTATACTTAACTACATAGTCTTTAAGTTTTGCTTTAAAGTCATAATCCATATAAGGCAATGCCTGAATTGCCAAAGATATTCCTCCTCTGCCGGCAACTGATTTGTCGAGAGATGGCCATATTAATTCAATGAACCGTTTTGAGTATTTTTCATCTTTTGTAGTGATATATAATTGAAGTGCTGCATTCATCTCAGCGCCGGCGACAAACTGTCCTTCCGGAGAATTATCTGTCTGAGGTTTATTGAAGTTCTCATCCCACATTTTCAGGGCAGCTGCTAGGCATCTTTCTGCCAGTGGTTTATTAAATTCTTTCAGAGCGCGATTTGCAGCAGCCAAAGAACCGGCAGTAAAGAAATCGAGTGATGCTGTTCTGTTTGTAAAAGCCCACCTGTCATCCATAGTACCGCTGGATTTGCCATCTGATTCATATGGCTTCAGGCTGGGGTTATACGGAAGATTGTCGGTTTCATTGACAGCATCACCAAGATGATGGTATTGATGGAGGTTTGGCACAATAATGCCTCTGACAGGATGGCCAATATTTTCAACCTGTGCAACCACGTTCAGAGCTCCATGCTCTATCTGCTGCAGGATATCAGGTTTGCCATCAGGACGATGCATATCTACATAACGGGCTTCCTGATCTATAAATGTTTCATCCCGGTTAACTTTGAATTTTTCCCAGGCATCAACGAAGTTAAGTAAAACACTTACATGTGAAAGTGTCTGAATATCGAAGTCCCCGGCATCAAACCAGCCACCCACATTTAATCCCGGAATGCGTTCATAATCTTTATATTTAGTATCGGTTGTAGGTCCCATTTTGTAACCATCAAAATGCTGATGATTAACCGGAGCCTGAAGAGCGTCATCCAGATAGGGAACGCCATGCCAGGTCCGGTAGGCTTCATTAACCATCATATGATCCATCTGAACAGGAAACCAGACATCAAGTGTCGGATGCCATATTTTACTGTAGACATCTTTGCCAATAAGGAAAGTATTGCTTGACTGGTTACCATACCTGATAAAATAGATTCCAGGATCTTGAACTGAAGTAAAGTCAAATTTCAGATAATTGTATCTGGTATATTTTCCCCACTGTTTAGCATCCGCAGTAAGTTTTTCAACGAACTTGCCTTCAGGTGTAACCTGGAAAAGGGACGCTTTTTGTAATGGGGTGTCGTTTTTGTCAAGTTCAATAACTGCTACTTTTTCCTGGCCAGGGTGATAACCAACCTGTGAAAACTGAATTACAGGTACTCTCTTCCAGTCCGGAATTGCATTTGGTTCAAGATACCACTGCAGAACAGGTCCGGTTTTTTTTGAAGGAAGAATACTGCGAACGATGAACCAACCGTTTTGTGCAAGGTCGCGGCCGTCGTAAAGCATCAGATCTGCATCCAACGCCTGAATCTTTACAAATTGTTCAGGATCTTCAGGTGCCAATAAAAGTGTTTTCCCTGTAGCGAGAGGTCCCGGAACAATAAATTCTTTTCTTCCTCTGTCATCAAATGTTGTATGACCAGCATATTGCATTACTTTATTGCCAAGAGGTTCCATTGAAGTGGAACTTGATGGGTATAAGGGGAAAATACCTGGTTTCCCGTCGATGAGGTATGTCTTCCTGAAATATGATGAAGGGATAAATTCGAGGTTGAAACCAGCAAGACCTTCAAGTTTTTCAGGAAGTGGTTTATCAAGAATTACGGTTATAAGTACACCGTTACCTTTCGGGGTAACACTTATTTTTGAATCAAAATCATAATCATTGTATCTCAGCCCCAGACTGATTGTGTTAGTCGCTTTATCAATTTTCCTGTTAACGACGCTGGGTACCAAATCCCATTGCTCCGGGGTGTTCTGTAGCCTTACTGCACCACCTGTTGAAGTTCTTACACCATGATGAATAATTTCTATTCCTGCATTTTTTTCATCATTGAACATACCGATGTACTGATTACTGAATACAAAGATGTTTACACCCCTGGTTTCAAAATAGCCCTGGTCATTAAGTTGCAGCTTTTGCGCCGATACCGGGAATGTTCCGAGGGAAAGAAGTATTGTTCCGGCAAAGACTGAAATAGTCCTGGCAGACATGTTTCTTATTTTCCTGATTATAACTCTTGTTTCCATTCTTCTTATTGATTAAGTCTGTTACTAGTTTTTCTGATCTTCAAGGTATCCGGTTCTGAACCAATCAAAGTCGGCATAACCTCCAGGGGTTTTTGTTGAGTAGTTGAAGAGTCCATAACGGTAGCCCATAAAATGTGGCATCGAATATTCCATTTTCAGCTCTGTTCCTATAGGTTTCCAATTTCTCCCGTCAAGACTGTAGAAAAAATGTGCAAGGTCAGTCTTGTCTCTGAAATCACATTCGGCTCTCAGATATACAACTTTCTGTCTGAGAGGAACAGTTTCTGCCACAACTGGTTTCCCGGACTGGGCATTAATCATAATAATTGATTTGGCGCCATTCTCAAATTTGACACCCACAATTCCAAATTTTCTCTGAAGAAGAGTAAGCCCTGCAACATCCCCTTCCTTCATCTTTGACACATCTATTGCTGTTGCTCCCCAGCACTGAGGACCGAAAGTACGCTGAGTAAGAGTATTCCTTGCTGTGACCAGAATGGTATCAACCCGGCCGGTTATAAGTCGGAGAAATCCTTTTCGCTTAGAGACTGACCACAGAGTATTGTCCGGATTGTGGTTCCATTGCCAAACCAGGGGAAGAGCCCGTTCACCTTTTTTACGGTTAAATTCGTCAGACTCCACTATGCCAGGAATAAGACCCGTGCTGGCAGGAAGATCTAATGTCTCCGGCACTTTACCATTTACGCCTATTACAGGCCAGCCATCCTCCCATTTCATTGGCACTATGTAGGGAATTCGTCCAACTGACCCGAAATCCCTGAAAAGGTATGCGTACCATTTGCCGTCGGGGGTATCAACCATTCCTCCCTGCGCAACACCAAGATCCTGAAATGCGAGTTTCCCTTCCCACGGACCGGTAATTTTATCAGCACGGTGAATGACAACAGTACGCATACCGCCTTTTGGCCAGGTAATATTAAAAAGAAAATACCTGCCATAGACCTTGAACAACTGTGATCCTTCTCCCAGACCGCTGTCATTTCCTGAAGGTAAACTTGAATTCTCAATTATAACCTGGTTTGTACCTCCGGTTTTGACTCCTGATAAATCACCATTAATCTCAACAAGGGTCAGTTTTTTATTGCCATATATCAGGTAAACCCGGCCGTCATCGTCGAAGAACAGAGTATTGTCATGAAAGCTGGGACTGAATGACGACATCTCCCATGGCCCCTTTTCGATATCCTTAGTAGAAAAAATATAAGTCTTGCCGGTTGTCTGGGCAAAGGTCGAAACATAGAATGTTCCATTATGGAAACGGATACTGCTGGCCCATGATCCCCTGCCATAGGAGTTTTTATTGTTATTAAGGGTCAGTGCATCAACAGTGTCGAGAACATTATAGGCATAACTTACTATTTTCCAGTTAGTAAGATCTTTCGATTTCATGATGGGCACACCCGGTGCCATGTGCATAGTAGTGCTGCTCATGTAATAGGTATTACCAACGCGAATCATTGACATATCGGGTACATCGGCAAAAATAACAGGGTTGCGGGAGGAAGTTACCTGCGATGAGACAGTGGCATTTAAAGACGCGGCAAAAAGTACAGTCAAGCCAAAATATAGTGTCTTCATTAAGTGATTGAGATTAGTTTGATGGTGCATTATAAATGCCAACATTGGAAATTACAGGACAACTTTTCGAATCGGTAATAGTGAAACGAAGCTGGGTCGCCGTTACAGTCGGGAAAAGCAGAATACGTTTATAACCAATTGTTGTTGCTTTTGCCAGTTCTTTCCAATTTCCATCAACAAACGCCTCAATTGTGAAGTCCTTTACACGTTGACCCAGGCGGATATATTCCTGTACAAGAAAGCGATTGAAAGTAGTTGGTTTGCCAAAATCCACGATCAAGAAAGCTTTTATCACATCATCGTCCGTGGTCCAATAGGTATCTTTGTTTAAATCTATTGTCTTTTCTGCACCGAATTCTTTCGAATTCCCGCGTACGTTCGAAGCACTGACTTTTGCTTTTTCAGTCAGGTTAACTTCAAAAGTTTCTTTGACAGCAGCGGCAAAATCTTTCGATGCTTTTATGTCATTTTCATGTATCAGGCCCCTTGTGTCAATCGGAAAGTTAAGAAGGAAGGTACCGTTACGTCCGATTGAACTATAGAAGGTATTCATCAACTGAGGTAACGATTTTACCCTGTTGTCTTCATATGTATGATAGAACCATCCAGGCCGGATGGAAGTATTCACTTCACCGGGAACCCAGGAATCCCCGTTTTCTACTCCGTAACGTAACATATCTTCAGGCACATCGCCGGTAGAATTTAGCAGGCTCCAGTTTGTTTCACCAACATAGCCAGCTTCGGTTCCAACCCAGCGGAGATCACCTCTGTCACCGCCATCGTTCCAGATTACGATATCAGGTTGAAGCTTGCGGATCAGCTTGTATGTATTCTGCCAGTCATAATAGACTCTTGGGTCAATTCTACGGGTTTCCCTGGCACCACCATAATATCCTGAACCACCATTGGCTCCGTCAAACCACACTTCGAAAATCGGTCCATAGTCAGTGAGGAGTTCAGTGAGCTGATTACGGAAGTAAGTAATATATTCGGGTTTTCCATAATCAGCAGAGTTTCTGTCCCATGGCGACAGATAGATACCTAATTTCAGACCATATTCTTTACAGGCATCAGACAGTTCGCGAACAACATCACCCTTGCCATCTTTCCAGGGAGAATTTTTTACCGAAAATTCGGTGTATTTTGACGGCCAGAGGCAGAAACCACAGTGGTGCTTGACTGTAAGAATGATCCCTTTCATTCCTGCTTCCTTGCAAACACGTGCCCACTGGCGGCAATCCAGGTCTTTAGGATTAAATATCCTGACATCTTCATCTCCACCTCCCCACTCCTGATCGGAGAAGGTATTTATAGAGAAATGGAGAAAAGAATAATATTCCATTTCCTGCCATCTCATCTGGTTCTCATTCGGAAGCGGCCCGAATGGTTTGGGTGCTTGTGTCTGGGCTTCAGATGTGCCGATCAAAAGATAGAAAAACATAATTCCCCATAGAATCTTTCTAATCATTGTATGTTAAGTGATTATGTTATTACTAATTCTCATCCGGATTAAGCTTTAAATAAATGGAATCCGCCCATAATATAGCAAGGATTCTTTATGACAACAAATAGTTACTATTTAAATAATCTTGGAGAAAATTCATTGAGGGCTCGGCGCCAGGTCAGCCATTCGTGAGCGGTACCCTGCGATTCGTGGAAAACAATATGCCTGATACCATGAGCCTTGAGGGATTCAACCTGATCCTTTGGACTGCGTTCTTCTGTACCAGTGCTGATGAACAACAGGTTAATCTGTTTGTCGAAAGCAGCAGCATCTTTGAAAACACCGTTAAATGCGGTTTCAATTTGCTGATTAATACTCGGTGGCTGAGTTGCGCCAGTTGTGTTTCTTGCTCCCATCCCACCCATGAAGAATCCGCTGAATGTTCCCATCCAGGCAAATTTATCCATATTGTTGAAAACAGTAGTGGTGGTCTGCATGCCACCTCTCGACAATCCGGCCATTGCGCGGTTCTGCCTGTCGGTCTTCGTGCGGAAGGTCCCATCGATAAAAGGTACCAGGTCCTTAATATAGATCTGGGTCACATCGTTCGTTGATGCCATGCGTACATCTGAGTTGGTTTTGATATCGCCGCAGTCC
>CAZCQC010000302.1:0-10657 GCA_964500155.1 uncultured Rikenellaceae bacterium
GAAGCCTGACGCCAGAACAGCCCGCAGAAGAATATCAGAAATTCTCCGGGGTAAATGAATCCAGTATATTCCTGAATATATTGATAAGCCTGATCAAGAGTTTGCAATTTAGGGGCAACACTTGTTGAGATTATAAGGGCTACAAGAGCTGTTAACATACCAACTCTTACCATCTGCTTTTCATTAGCATTCTTATTAATAAAACCCTTGTAGATATCTATTGTAAAAATAGTAGATGTACTATTGACAATTGAACTTAAAGCGGATACTGCAGCTGCTGCAATTGCTGCAAATGAAAGCCCTGTAACCCCTACAGGCACTATGTTCCTGATAAGCCAGGGATAAGCCTCATCTGATTTCCCAAGTTTTGCACCCAGGGCAAACACTGCAATCCCAGGGATAACAACAAGAAGCGGGATGAGAAGTTTCATGTACCCGGCAAAAGCTACGCCAAGCTGTGCCTCCTTCAACGTCTTACCTGCAAGTCCCCGCTGGATGATAAACTGATTAAATCCCCAGAAGCTCAGATTTGTCAGCCACATGGATCCTAAAACAACTCCAAGGCCTGGCAGGTCTGAGAAAGCATCTTTTAATCCACCTTTCCCATCCGGAGCAAAAAGAGTTCCTTTTTCGATGATCATATGGAATTTTTGAGGGGCTTTGTGTAAAAGTTCAGTAAACCCAGCAAAAACTCCATTTCCATCACTTATAGCATTAAGTGCAAAGGCAGTAGTTACAAGACCTCCAAATATTAAGACACACACATTTATGACATCTGTCCAAGCTACAGCTTTCATACCGCCCCATAAAGAGTATAACGCCGAAAAGGCTGAAAATCCAATTATACCATAAATCAATGGAATACCTATTATCCGTTCCATTGCCAACGCTCCTAAATAAATAACGGCAGTCATATTTACGAAAATGTAAACCAGTATCCAGAAAACCGCAAAGCAGGTACTGACTCTTTTATCATACCTCTGGGTCAGAAATTGTGGCATCGTAAATATCCCTTTTTCTATGAAGACAGGAAGAAAAAACTTGGCTACAAAAATCAGGGTAACAGCTGCAATCCATTCATAAGCCGCTATTGCCAATCCAATTGCAAAACCGGAACCCGACATTGCAATAAAATGTTCTGCCGAAATGTTGGCAGCAATAAGAGTAGCCCCTATCGCCCACCAGGGTAGTGAACGGCCCGCCAGGAAATAGTCCTGGGCTGTCCTTTGCTCTCCTTTCTTTTTGCGGGAGACCCATAATCCGACGAAAACAATGATAATAACATATCCAATGAAAACTATCCAGTCGATGGTCGAGAATTGCTTCATTTATAAATGTTCTTTTAGATTAGACAACAATATTAATAGTTCCCGCCCAGAAAGGCGGGAACTATCTGTCAGGATATTAGTATCCCGGGTTTTGTGTAAGTTTAGGATTAAGGTTAATCTGTGTGGCCGGAACCGGAAATAATTCACGGAATTTGGCACTTTCGGAATCTTTAAAGAGCCAGGTGTTTTTATATTTTCCGAACCGGATCAGGTCATTTCTCCTCCAGCCTTCCCACACAAATTCCCTGGCACGTTCTTCGAGCAGTTCGTCAAGGGATGGCGCAATTGTAAACAGAGGTGCCTTTGCCCGGGAGCGTATCTGGTTGATCAGCGACAATGGAGTTTCCCCGTTAGTTGCGGTAGCTCCCTGAAGGATAGCCTCGGCTTTCATTAATAGAATATCGGCATAACGGAATACCGGAAAATCATGATTGTCGCTCCGGTTAACGGGATCCCAGTTTTTATCGGGATAGAACTTTATTGAACGGGGACCCATGTACTGAGATAAATAATCATTGCCGGTGTCCATTTTAAGCGGATCTCCGCGTAACCATGTTTCTCTGGTAAAGAGAAGCTGCCATATCGTATCTCTTGCCGGACCAGTATAGGTTTCGTCAAGTCCTTTATATGTTGTTTTAATAGTAATTTTCGATCCGTCATTATTGAATTGCGGGCCTATTAACCAAGTAGTATTCCTTACATCTCCTGTCAGGTTAAACTTGTCATAAAATTCGGGAAGGGTCTTCATGCAGTTACTGGGTGATCTTGTCCCCAATTCATATTTAGTTCTCAGCTCAGGAGTAAGTGAATAACGGGTAAATGAGTTTCCTGTGATCTTGAAAGCATCATAAACAATGGCGAATATAAATTCCTTTACAGCAGGACCATTGGTCGGCTGGAACATGCTTTTATAATCGGTATCCAGACTGAACAAGCCTGACTGAATTATAAAATCACACTGGACAAGCGCTTCATTCCACATTGCCTGACCCGTATACACCTTTGCGTTAAGGTACATTTTTGCCAGCAAGGCATGAGCCATCCATTTTGTGGGCCGGCCATATGTTGTTGCATCCTTTGTCACTGGCAGATATGGCAATATTTCCAAAATTTCATTTTTGATAAAGTTGAAAACGTCGGTACGGGGAGAAGTAGGAGTATCGTCGCCAAAATTTTCAAGGATGGGAACATTCCCAAAATTGTCAAGCATAAGGAAATAGTAAAAAGCTCTCATCATCCTTATTTCAGCGAACTGTTTATTTCTCAGCTCACCCTCAGGTACGTTTTCGAACATAGTCAGGATTTGGTTGCATGAGCTAATGCCTTTGAATCCGTATTCCCAGATTGTTCTTACGATTGCGTGATCAACTGTCCAGGTATGTTTGTGCAATTCCCTGTACTGTCCTCCGTCATCCCAGTTGCCACCTCGTGCAGGAATCAGGACTTCGTCAGTTGATAATGATTGCAGGCGCCAGTAATCAATAGCATAATTTGCAGGTAAATTAGAATATATAGGGCCTTTGGCTGCTTCAAAGTGCTCCGGCTTGGTTGGGAAGTTTAAAGGAGTAAGTTCTGATTCCACATCCACGTTAAGATCAGTACATGCGCTGAACAGCATGGCTGACACAAGAACTGCCGGGCTCAGTTTTAATATATTTAATAATTTCAATTTCATGAGTATTGTATTTTTAATGATTTATAGGATCCAGCTTAAAAATTCAGGTTTATACCCAGCATAAATGATCTGGTTTTTGGATAGAAATTGTTGTTATCTATACCTGGTTCAATACCTCCCATATTAATCTCCGGATCAACACCTCTGTACTTCGTGATGACAAATAGGTTATTTCCGGTGAGGTAAATGCGGGCACTTTTCATTCTTATACTGCTAAGATCCAGGGTATATCCCAGTGTCGCATTGTCGAGTCTGACATAACTCCCGCTTTCGAGGAAACGGTCTGAATAATAGAAGGAGTTGATATCTCCAATCGGTTCACTAAGTGAAAAACGCGGAATGTTATTGCTGGCAGCATAGTTTACATCGTTTAAAGCAGCCAGTGTACCGTTTAGGATCTTATTGCCTGCTACCCCCCTGAAAAAGAAGTTCAGGTCGATATTTCCGTATGAGATACTGTTACTCCATCCATACAATAGTTTTGGTTGGGCAGAACCGCAGATAACAAAATCATCCACTGTTACTACACGTAATTTATCGCCGTTTGCTGCATAAAATAACGACACATCGCTTTCATCTCTTCCTGCCCATTGCCTAAGAAAAAAGGTTCCTAAAGGATAACCTTCCTTGATGACCTGTGTAGGATTGCCCGACTGGCCTTTCCCTCCTATCGCCGCAGTCCGGATACCTGTCTCCGGAGTTTCAAACTGCTCGTTTGAAAGAGATTTAACCTGGTTTTTATTTGATGAAATATTGAAAGAGGTAGTCCATCTGAATTTATTTTTCTGAACAGGTGTGGCATCTACCTGGAATTCAATCCCTCTGTTGCTTATTTCTCCGACATTAGCCCATAGATATGGGTAGAGGTACGGTGGAACTTTTACCGGATAATACCAGATAAGGTCATTGGTTTGCTTGTCATAAACCTCAATGGTACCACTGATACGGCCTTTCAGAAATGCAAAATCCAATCCGATATTTGCCATAGAAGTTGATTCCCATTTCAGATCAGGATTTTCGTTCTGGGTAACACCGATCGATTGTACCTGGACTCCATTTATATAGGTTACTCCTGTCAGACCATATTTCATCCTCGCTATCATAGGATCAAAACCAAGGGAGTTACCACTGATACCATAACCGACACGTAATTTCAGATCACTAAAAAGCTTCTGATTTTCCATAAATGATTCATTGCTTATCCTCCATCCCAAAGAAACAGCCGGGAAAGTACCCCACTGGTTATTTGCCCCAAATGCTGAAGAACCATCCCGCCTTATTGTAGCCTGAAGCAGATAGCGGTTGGCAAACTGATAGTTAAGACGTGAATAAACTGAAATTGTCCGTAATGTCTGAATGGTTGCGGTTCCAAAACGCTCGGCGTTTGTGACTTTATCGGGAGAACTGCCAAGTGACAGGTTATTATAAAGCAGATCATCGGTTACAAAATTGCTGTTTGCCGCCTGAAAGCCGTCATCAAGTTTATCCTGTTGCCACGAATAGCCTGCAAGTATTTTAAACTGGTGCAGGCCAAAAGTGTTTTCGTAGGTAAGATAGTTCTCGAAAAGCTTTTTCCTGTTGGCATATTCGGAACGCATCGCAAAACCATTTGATCCTATCTTAAGTGTTGAAGCCTGTTTGTCATAAACATTCCGCTTGATTTCGGTATTCTGATATGAAATACTGGCATCATAAGTCAATCCTTTCAGAATATTTACTTTTATTGTGGCATTAGTCAGCATGTTATTAATTTTCCGGTCGTCAATGTCATTATCAAGAATAGCCACCGGATTGTGATAATTACTGTTCTGAGTGTTCTGAAAATAAGTCCCGTCCGGATTGTAAATACCTATTGTCGGAAGATATTTCAGCATGTTGGCAAATAATTCATCGCGAATAACATGTTGGTTTGTTTCGGTGCTCGATAAGTTAAATCCGAGTGTTATACGATCATTTAATGCCTGTTGTTCAATACTGATACGTCCGGTGAGCCTATCCATTGAACTTGTTTTAATGATCCCCTGATTTTGAAGGTAGTTTGCACTGGCACTGTATCTGCTTTTTTCTGACGAATGGCCGAATGAAACATTATGGTTATGGGAAATTCCGGTCCTCATCACCTCATCCTGCCAGTTTATACTTGATCCATTATCATCAAGCGGAACTTTATTCACTGCTGCCAGATAATCGCGCAACTCTTCGGCACTCAGCATTTCAATCCGGTTTGATACTTTTTCAATCGCCGCATATCCGTTGTAAATAAGATACGATTCATCGTTTTTTGCCCTTCTTGTTGTGATCATTATAATACCATTGGCGGCACGCGAACCATAAATTGCCGTTGAGGATGCATCCCTCATAATATTGATACTGACAATATCATCGGGTGCAACAGCATCAATCGATGCTCCCGGAACCCCGTCAATAACATAGAATGGTTCCATTGCTGCACCCGTGCGCAATGTAGACGGACCACGCAAAGTTATCGATGCACTTCCGGAGGGATCGCCGCTTCTCGTGATATTCAACCCCGGAACTTTACCCTGCAGCATCTCGGTCGGAGAGGAATAGACTCCTTTATTCATATCCCTTGACTCGACAACAGTGACAGCACCGGTCAGGTCCTTTTTAGCAGTTTTTCCATAACCGACAACAACTACTTCATCAACCATGTATGATTCTTCCAGAAGTACCACATTAAAGGTTGTCTGGTTTTCGATAGGAATTTCCTGGGACTTCATCCCGATAAAAGAAAAAACCAGTGTCCTGGCACCGGATGGAATTGAAAGCCTGAACTGACCATCTGATGATGTAATTATTCCTGCAGTTGTACCTTTGACAACCACAGAAACTCCTTGCAATGGAAGTCCATGATTATCTTTTACCGACCCGGTAACCTCTTTGATCTGAGGTTCTTCATCGGCTGAGTTAACTGCGGCGGCAACCATTGATCCTGCCGGCACAGTTATCAGTAATGCAATAAAAAAAGCAATTACCAGCTCTATCCTTTTTATTGCATTTCTGATGCTTTCATGTTGAAAGCCAGATCTAAAAAGTTCATTTTTCATAACTTAAGTTTGTTAGTTTAGATAGATATTAATTGAAAAGTATATTGATATTAATTCCGGTCGAATAATAACATGAATTACTTCATTGCCTGACATGAAGCTAAAGTTATTTAAAAAAACAAACATAAAAATGATTTTAATTTAACCTTTAATAATGCTATTTTAGCTATTTTTAATCTGATTTTGTTTAATTATGCAAATAATGATTTATTAAATGATTCTCTAATGAAGCCATTTTATCAGAAGCTTGTCGCATCCCCCTCCCAATCTGTGATATTTTACAATGAAGAAAAGCCTCATTTCACTGTGCCATGGCATTTTCACCCTGAAATTGAAATACTGTATGTTGTTAAGAGTTCAGGTATCTGCTACACCGGAGATGGAATTCATCGTTTTAACGAGGGTGAAATCAGCATAATAGGCGAGAACGTACCACACTGGTGGAAGAGCGACAACAAATTCCTCGAACAAGGTGAAGGTAATGGCATCAAGGCACTTATCATTCAATTCAGGAAAGAGATCTTTGACGCGAATTTTATTAACCTTAATGAAATGAGGGGGATCAGGGAGCTGATAGGGAAATCACAGAGAAGTATCCAGTTCAAGGGAAAAAGCAGGAAAATCCTTGGTGAACAAATAATGAAGATATTTAAATTCAAGGGAATAAGAAGAATAACAGAGCTGATAATTCTTCTGGATATGATGGCTAAAGCCAAAGAATTTGATTACCATTCCAGTGAGGGTTACTCCAGGATAATAAATTCATACGATTTTTCCCGTTTCAACACTGTACATGAATACATAATCCGGAATTTTGCCAGGCCAATAACACTTCAGGAAATTGCGGAAAAAGCTAACATTTGTTCTACAGCTTTTTGCAGGTACTTTAAAAAACACACCGGGAGAACATTTGTTACCTTTCTCAATGAAATAAGAATAGGATATGCATGCAAATTATTAATTGAAGAAAGGTATCCTGTCAATTTAGCCTGCATGGAAAGCGGCTTTAATAACCTGGCTCATTTTAATAAGTCATTTAAGCGCATATTCCAATTAAGCCCGACGGAATATATTAAGGAACATGGACTTAATGAAAAGGTAATCAGGGATTATTCGGATGTGGGCGTTATCGCATTAAATGATCAGCCAGTTCTCTGATATGGTCGGTATTTATGAAATCAATTTTCATTTTCATAAAAGTGTTCCATGAATTAGCTCCATCCGGAGCGTTCCAGAATCTGATCTTTTTTTTCATAGAATGGACTGAATCAATAATACCATCCAGCCGCACCTTTTCTTTCTCAATAATTTCCCCTTCACCGTTCCATGCAGAGTAGTTCCTGAAATTTTCACTGTAAAGAGCAATCCTCTTCAACTGATCATTGTCGTATTCCAGTGCCACATTACCATCGAAAAAAACAAAAGCCGGATAATTCACGAATTTGCCCGGGTCAGGTCTGTTTCCTGTTATGACAATCCGGACTGCATTTTTATTCATGTGAGGATTGAAAACTTCAGGGTATAGTATCAACTTCTGAATCAGCAAAGAAAGGGTCGGTTCAACAGGAGTTTTAAGATCAATCAGTAATTGAAATGTACCTGGATTGTCTTTCCAGGCTCTACCTCCATTCTGCCGGTATATTCTTACAATTGGCTGAATATAAAGAGAATCAAGAGTCCTTGAAGAAATTATATCTTTCTCATAATGAGAAACAAATAATTCGTCTTTTACTGCCCAGATATCGGCTTCGATAGATCCGAAATGGTTATTGTAAGCTAGCCAGAATGGGGGAGTATTTTCATAATCATTGTGAGAATGAGCATTCAGCGTAGAATATTGAGCATATACCTGATATGGCAAACTTATTAGAATAAGAAGAGGCACAATGAATTTTTTCATAATCAGGTTGGGTTTATGAATTACTAATAAATAACTTGAGTTGCTGGTTGCTAGTAACTTGGATTAAATACCTAATTTTATAAAGATAGAAAAGAACTGCTATTCCTGTAAGGTTTTTAAATATTCTGAGCGAATTTTCGTTCATATAAATGTGAAATGACAAAAATTTTGTATTATTGGAGATCTTATTTTAAAAATCAACAGATATGAAAAAAATTCTTATAGGTATTGGAACAATTTTAATTATGGTTTGCGTGGTTCTCCTGTTCGTTAATGCCAATGGTACTAAGAAGGAATCGCAGAAAGCCAAAACTGAAGCTTGTGATCCGGCAACCTGTCCTTCGCACCAGACAGAAGCAAAAACTGTAACTCCGGCTTGCGGACAAACTGGTTCCTGCACCGGTACATGCGGATCAAAAACCACAGGAGCTAAATAACTTGTCGTAATGATTAAATTGATAATCCGGTGTGTGATTCATTTCACAACCGGATTTTTCTTTAAAATTTACCGCTCATGATAAGTCACTTAAAACTATTTTCTATTTTTAGACTGTTTTTTGATCAAATAACCCTTAACCATATTTCATAATGAAAGAAAAGACGAATAAAGGTTTAAACCGCCGGGATTTTCTGGGATTGTCAGCAATCGGACTGACTGGTCTTACTATCCTGCCAAGCTATGTAATAAACGGGATCCGGGTAGCTCCAAGCGACCGTGTCCTGATGGGAACTATTGGTCTGGGTCGTCAGGCACTCTCCGATTTCAGGGGATTTGCCGGTGCTGCCGGACTTCAGGTCGTTGCCTGCTGTGATGTAGATACCATAAAACAACAGAGATATAAGAAAACTGTTGAGGAATGGCAAAAAGCTAAAGGACTGGCTCCCCGGTGTGATACATATGAACAGTATGAACAGCTTCTCGAACGTAAGGATATAGATGTTGTGGAAGTTGTATCCCCTGATCACTGGCATGCTTTGATGACGATTCATGCCTGTCAGGCTGGAAAAGATGTTTATGTACAGAAACCTCTGTCCTATACTATAAGGGAAGCGCTGACAATGACGAGGATTGCAAATGATAATAAAAGGGTAGTTCAGGTCGGAAGTCAGCAACGCTCAAGCAAGGAGTTCCAGAAAGCTATTGAGCTTGTACAAAAAGGTGCTATAGGTCATATCGAGAAGATTTATGCCAAGGTAGGCGATCCTCCCAAACCTCTCGACCTGCCAGCAATGGCTATCCCGGGGAACCTTAACTGGAACCTGTGGCTTGGTCCTCTCAATGATGAAAAGATCGTGTACAACTCCGATCTGGCTCCGCAGATAACTTTAGATCCGGTGCAAAACGAAACACTCTGGGGTGCATGGCGATGGTACCTTGAAACCGGGAACGGTTACACGGCTGATTGGGGAGCCCACATGTTCGATATTGCACAGGCAGCTATCGGAATGGATGGTTCAGCACCATGCGAAATCATTCCTAAAGGGTACAATGGGCAACAATATATGACTTTCAAATACAAAACCGGCGTTGTTATGACGGAACAGCCTTATCTTGATGATAATCCTGGTGCACAGGGCATTAAGTTCATCGGAACAAAAGGCTGGATAGAAGTTGCAAGAGGATACATAGCATGTTCAGATCCTTCACTAATCCCGGCAGAAATTGCAGGAACCCGCCCTCAGCCAAGAGGAGAACGTCCTCCAGCCGGTCAGCAGGGTCAGAGACCCGCTGCTCAACAGGGACGGCAGGGTACAGCCCAGGCACAAACCCAGGCCCGTCCCGCTCCCACACAAGCAGGTCTGCAGTTTGAGATTAGTTCACCTCATATGCAAAACTTTATTGACTGTGTACGTTCACGCCAGAAACCGATCGCATCCATTGAGATTGGTTGCAGCACCGCAATAACCTGCTGTCTTGGAAATATAGCAAACGAGCTGAAGAGACCGCTGAAATGGGATCCGGCCACATACACATTTGTCGACGATAAAGAAGCATGCAACCACAGACTAATGAATTATGAATACAGGAAACCTTATAAACTGTAGTTCATTTTAAGCTAAAAGGCCTCCCATGATCCGGGAGGCTTTTTTTTTAAAATTATGTTCATCCATTTGAAAAATATTATAACTTGTTATTGCAGGATTGATTAAAAACTAATCAATCGGTAAAATCTTAAAGTAATTGAAACTAAAACTTTGAAAAATGGAAAAACTTATTTCCTGTTGCGGTTTAAACTGCAAAACATGTGATGCGTATATTGCTACTGTCAACAATGATGACGAGCTCAGAAAAACAACAGCTGAAAAATGGAGGGTTGCTTTTAATGCTCCTGACCTGGTTTACACAATGATAAACTGTACCGGGTGCAGAGAAGATGGTATTAAATTCAGCCACTGTGACGAGTGCGAAATTAGAAACTGCGTAAAGGCAAAGGGATTTGAAACATGTGGCGATTGTAATCTGATGGATACCTGTACGATTGTGGCAGGGATCCATAAATATGTACCTGAAGCAATTACAAATCTGAAGAGTTTAAATTAGAAGAACTTACACAGAGGACCTCAGAGAATCACAGAGGTTTTTACCCGGTGGAACTCTGTGACTTCTCAGTGTTCTCTGTGTAAGTTTTTAGTTTATTTATAATTAACTACTTCTTCTAATTTCTTTCTTGCTGAGGCTGCCGAT
>CAZCQC010000303.1:0-12516 GCA_964500155.1 uncultured Rikenellaceae bacterium
TCTTTAAAACATGAAAAAGCTTAGTCTTATCCTGGTTTTGATTTTTAATTTAACGGGTTTATCGGCCCAGAAGTATCCCTTTCAGAATACAAATCTTCCAGAAGATGAACGGATTAAAAATCTTATATCGCTGATGACAACCGATGAGAAGATCAGTTGTCTGTCAACCCGTATTGCAGTTCCCCGTCTCGGAGTTAAGGGAACCAGAACAATAGAAGGACTGCACGGACTTGCTTACAGCGGACCTGCAAACTGGGCGGTGAAAGGACCTAAGGCCTCTCCGACAACTACTTTCCCCCAGGCTTATGGACTTGCGCAGACGTGGGACACTGAGCTTATAAAGAGGATTGCTGACTGGCAGGCAACAGAAGCAAGGTTTCTGGCCCAGAATAAAAAATTCGGGACAGGTGGATTGGTGGTTTTTGCGCCAAATGCTGACATGGGTCGCGATATACGCTGGGGAAGGACTGAAGAGTGTTTTGGAGAGGATCCATTCCTAAATGGCTCGATAGTTACTGCTTTTGTAAGAGGACTTCAGGGAAGCGATCCCGTCTACTGGAAAACGGCTTCACTGATGAAGCATTTCCTTGCGAACAGCAACGAAAACAACCGTACATATAACAGCTCCGATTTTGACGACAGACTATTCCGTGAATATTATTCATATGCATTCTACAAAGGGGTGGTGGAAGGAGGTTCACAATGCTTTATGGCCGCCTATAACAAGTACAATGGCATCCCCTGCACTGTTCATCCGGTATTGAGGAATGTAACGATGAATGACTGGGGACTCAGAGGCATTATTTGTACTGACGGCGGAGCCTACAGGCAACTGCTGACAACCCACGCCTACTATACTTCACTTGATATTGCGGCAGCAGAATGTATTAAAGCAGGAATAACAGTATTTCTTGATAACTATATGGCTCCGCTTAAAGAGGCTCTTGAGAAGGGACTGATAACGGAAAAACAGATTGAGGAAGCCATCTATGGTAATCTGAGAGTTGTCCTGAAGCTCGGAATGATGGATAATTCTTCCGGGAATCCATATTCTGACATTGGAATAATGGATACAATTGCTCCATGGACAAAACAGGAAGCACGTGATCTTGCCAGGCAGGCTACTCAGAAATCAATAGTTCTTCTGAAAAATAATAACTCACTGCTTCCGCTTCAGAAAAACAGGATAAAATCAATCGCAGTCATCGGACCATCATCCAATAAAGTGATCTCTGACTGGTATGCCGGGACTCCGCCTTATAATATCAATATTCTCTCAGGGATCAAAAATGCCCTGGGGAGTGACATAAAAGTGAGATTTGCGATGAGTAACAAAGCGGATTCGGCATTTATTGCGGCGAAGCAGAGTGATGTTGCAATAGTCTGCATTGGCAACCATCCCCTGAGCTATGGTCTGGGATGGGGACAAAACCAGGTTTCAAGCGACGGTCGGGAGGATGTTGACAGGCAGGCTATATCGCTCGAACAGGAAGACCTTGTTAAGTTGGTCTGCAAAGCCAATCCTAATACTATCCTGGTTTTAGTGTCCAGCTTCCCCTATGCAATAAACTGGTCAAAAGACAATGTTCCTGCGATCATTCATGTAAGCCAGTCGAGCCAGGAGCTTGGTAATGGAGTAGCAGATGTATTGTTTGGGAAGGTAAGTCCTGCAGGCAGACTGGTTCAGACCTGGATAACATCCATCGACCAGCTTCCCCTGATCCTCGATTATAATATCAGGAATGGCAGAACTTATATGTATGATAAGAATACTCCACTTTTTCCATTCGGATATGGTCTTTCATATACAAGTTTTAATTACTCCGGAATAAAAACAGATCGTAAATCTTTGTCAGACAGCGAGATTGTGAATATAAGCTTCAATATTCAGAATACTGGCGATTTCGACAGCGATGAGGTACCACAACTGTATATAAGCTTCCCGGGATCAAAAGTGGAAAGACCGGCAAAAGAGCTGAAGGGGTTTGCAAGGATCTTTATTAAAAAAGGAGAAACAAAAAATGTGACAATCCCATTGAAAGGCAGTGATATTGCATACTGGGATACAAACGCAAAAAAATGGATCATTGAACCCGGAAAGATTGAATTCTTTGTAGGATCTTCATGCGCCGACCCACGGCTGAAAGGTAATATTACAGTAGAATAGTATTCAAATATTTTTTATTTTGGAATACCGACAGACAATGCCGGACTCGCCTTTTTTATAAGGCAAACCCAGTCTTTCCCATCCGAAACAGGTGGATTGCCGATAGAAATAAACCCGTTTATTGTTATTTTATTAACACTGGTCTTCATCAAATCACCGCCATCACGCGGATTATACCAACTGATCGAATATTCTCCTTTCGGTACTTTTATGTCAGTTGCAACACCTTCCGGAAGGTATACAGCATAAATCTCTCCTTCCCTGGCTAGGCAATAGTCTTTCGGATCTTTTGTCAGCTCATCGGAATTCTTCATTTCCGTGAAAGGCAGATACTTATGAAAGAAGTCTAGAGCCAAATTGGTCTGTTCCCAGAGCTTTTCGCGGCTTCTCCAGTCTTCACAGCTGAGGTCAGAATGAGGATATTTGTACCCGAAATACCATTCCACCCCGGCTCCCCCTGCCATTAAATTCCCCCAGAGAGTTTTATATCTAATTGTATCATGATCAGCATCAAAGGAATCGGGCATAGCTCCCTTGTTGGCCGGACCTATTTCATCAATACAGACGACCCAATTATGTCCCGAATCAGCGGATTGCTTCAGCCAGTAAATTGCATCGTTATGTATTTCATCAATATTCCCGCACTGGATTGAAGGACCTTCAATATTACTGAATCCGAGGTATGCTGTCATATCTTTTCTCCTTTGTTCGGGATCGGAGTGTGTATGGACTACAATGAAATTGGTATAAGGATCAGTATTTCTGATAAAATCTGCCATAAGCTTCGTGTCCTTATAGGTCTGGCCATATGGGGACCATACGACCGGATTGTGTTCTTCCCCGAGATTCCAGGTTATTGCCAGATGATGTGAAAAACGGGCGATCAGTTCTCTGAGGTATAATTTACGCTGGACGTCCAGATATCCGCAATCGAGGAGGCATTCATTTTCAGTTTCCTGTAATACAAAGTGCATCATTATTCCCAGTCTGTCGGCATGTGAAAAGACAATATCCCATTGATCGAGTTTACTGCAGTCAAAACGGTAACGTTCGTTACGGTCAGTATATGGCCATACGTCTTCACCATCGCCCAGAATATTCAGGGTCAGAAAATAAAAACTGTTCATTCCTTTGAGTGCAAGGTAGTTCAAAGCTCCAATGATCCCTTTACCATTTCCGTTCTTCCATTGCGGATCGCCCTCTTTCCAATCCCGGATATGAGGCTCATAAAGATGTAGTCCGCTGTTTGGTGCTGCTTCTCCGCTCCTGGATTTATTGCTGCCGCCATAATAAGTACCGTCAAATTCCCTGTAACCAAGAAAATTTTCAGGACTGTCGGCTCCGCCTTTGAGGAACGTTTCGCCATTTCCCGAATGTTTCAAATACCGGGTTCCGTCATATTGAAGCCTTCCTTTTGCACGGAAATCAGGTGCAATCTTGTCGGATTTTTCTATCATGAATGTTCCGGTCTCACCATCATTATAGCATTTCTGACCATAACTCAGATCATCCGCGATAGAAATATTCCTGCCCTTCAGAAAACTGACCCTGTAACTCCATTCGCCATCTGAAGGAGGACAAAAATGTGCCTGCCATTTATTGCCCGACTTTACTGAGGTTTGGGCAGAATTTCCATCGGCTGCATAATATCCCGGAATAATAAATTTATTACTGCCTTTAGCGAATTCAACATCGAGGCGGTAATCGGTGAATGGATTTATTGTGTCATATTCGCTTGTTTCAGGGCCGTCGAAAGTAAAGGTTATCGAGTGCCATACTTTCATTTCACCTTCTATCTTAACCTTCTTTGAAGAATTGCACGAAACAGCCAGAAAGCAAAAACCAAGAATCAAGTCAGTTATTAGAAAGGAATTGAGACTCTTCATTGCTTATCAGTATTAGTAAATTACAAACTTAATTTTTTATTATTTGATGATCTTATTTAATTATAAAAAATTAGTGTTCGACAAAATGTATTATTTGTGATGTAACATATTGAATTTAAAGTTAATCACAAACAGGTCGCCTCTACGAGGCTCAGGACATGGGGAAGAATTACGATTCTACAAACAGGTCACCGCTACGCGGCTCAATTCATTGAGTGCCGTCGGCGCGGCCTGTTTGTAGAATGAAAATGCCTGGTACGATCTGTGAGCGCAGTAGGCGCGACCTGTTTGTAGTATTAAACCGTAATTGTAAAGAATGAAAATATTAAAATATTAATATTTTCAAGTATTTTTGCGCAAAATATTTTTTCAAATAGGCTAATAAGTTTTAGATTGAATAAATCTGGATGGAAATATAGTAAAATTGCAATTAAAGTCGGTAGCAATGTGATAACACAAAGCGATGGCTCACTTAATGTGGGAAGAATGCTCCGTATTGTGGAGGATGTAGCAGTTCTTTCGAAACAGGGGCTTGAGGTGATCCTTGTTTCATCCGGAGCAGTTGCGGCAGGAAGGAACTCATTAATTCCCTCGAAAAAAACAAACATCGTTTCTGCAAAGCAGGTATGGGCAGCCATTGGTCAGGTAAAGCTTATGTCCACATATCAGTTCCTCTTCAGCAAATACAACATTAATGCGGGACAACTGCTGGCAACCAAAGAGAGCTTCAGCGACAGGAGGCATTATCTTAATATGAAAAACTGTATTTCATCAATGGTTGATAACAATGTCCTTCCTGTTGTAAATGAGAATGATACAATATCGATAAATGAACTGATGTTCACCGATAACGACGAATTGTCAGGGATGATCGCATCTCTGATGAACAGCGAAGCACTTTTCATCCTTTCAAACGTGGATGGCATATATAATGGAATACCGGGGACCGGTAACGCAGAAATAATAAGAGAGATCAACATCGATTCTATAAGTCCGGAAAAATTCATCACATGTGAAAAATCAGGATTCGGGCGCGGAGGGATGCATACAAAATATCTGACCGCCAGGAAAATTGCATCGCTGGGAATTGATGTATATATAGCCAACGGTATGCGGGATTCAATTGTTACAGATATTTTAAAAGGCAGGGATGTGCCGTTTACCCATTTTGTTCCAAATGATAATAAGAAAAACAGCGTGAAGAAATGGCTCTCTCACTCTGATACGTTTGCCAGGGGTGCGGTCTATATTAACAACGGAGCAAAAGATGCTCTTCTGAATGACAAGGTTACCAGTCTGCTGATGATAGGAGTGACAAAAATTGAAGGCTTCTTTAAAAGAGGGGACATAATCAGGGTTCTTGATGAAAATGGTAACAGCATAGGTTTGGGTAAATCACAATATGATTCAGAAAAAGCTGCAAATAATATTGGAGAAAAACAGAGCAAGCCTTTAATTAAATATGACTACATGGTTATTAATGAGGATATTAACCCTATCCAGGACTGAAAATGTATTCAATAAGTTGTTATTAAATGAATCTTACATCTGCATTTAAGAAAGCATCAGAAGCAGGCCGGTCATTAAATGTTCTGAATACGGATATAATTATCGATGCTTTGCTTTTAATAGCCGGAGAGACAGAAAAGTGCTCGGAATTGATAATTTCTGAAAATGAGAAAGATCTGGCCCGTATGGAAAAAGCTGATCCTAAATATGACCGTTTATTACTCAACAGTGAAAGGATTGCCGGGATCGCATCAGATATCAGAAATGTTGCTCAGATGTCGAGTCCGCTCGGCAGAATTTTGTCAGAAAGCACCAGGCCTAACGGGCTCATAGTATCAAGGATTACGGTTCCATTTGGTGTGATAGGGATTATTTATGAGTCACGTCCAAATGTTACATTTGATGTTTTTTCGCTCTGCCTTAAATCTGGTAATGCATGCATCCTGAAAGGGGGGAGTGATGCAATAAATTCTAATAAAGCCATTGTTGGAATTATAAAGAGTTGTCTGGCTAAACTTAATATGAATCCTGATCTTATAACACTCCTTCCTGCCGGTCGCAATGAGACTTTTCAGCTATTGAACGCCCGAAGGTATGTCGATCTTATAATTCCCCGGGGAAGCCGTGAATTAATTGACTTTGTCAGAGATAATTCCATTATTCCTGTTATTGAAACAGGGGCCGGCATATGTCATACCTATTTTGACGAATATGGGGATAAAGCAAAAGGCAGAGAAATAATAAACAATGCAAAGACGAGAAGGGTGAGTGTATGCAATGCACTCGACTGTCTTATTATACATAAAAAGCGCCTTGGCGACCTGGCTTTCCTTGTTGAGCTGTGTTCCGGATCGAATGTGGAAATTTTCGCTGATAAAGAGGCTTTTTCAGCATTAAGGGGAAGGTACCCTTCCCGGCTTCTTCATAAATCCACCAGGGAATCATTCGGTACTGAATTTCTTTCTTACAGGATGGCTTTGAAAACAGTGGCATCATTGGAAGAAGCTCTTAAACATATTGAGATTTATGGTTCAAAGCACAGCGAGGCTATAATCTCAGAAAATGATGAACGAATTAAACTGTTTTTTACCCTTGTCGATGCTTCATCCGTATATTCAAATGCTTCGACTGCCTTCACTGACGGAGGCGAATTCGGTCTTGGAGCAGAAATTGGAATTTCAACACAGAAACTTCATGCAAGGGGGCCAATGGCACTCGAGGAACTAACGACATACAAGTGGATTATAAAAGGTAATGGCCAGATCAGAAAATAATACTATGTTCCGGCATATACCAGCAGGGCAAGTCCGACCAGGTATGCAAGAAACATTAGAAGGATAAGTGTGTTTACCAGTTTGGATGCCCCTTTGAATTCTTTCGAGATAAATACACCCCATAAGGCAGCTATTAGTGTTGCGCCCTGGCCCAGACCATATGAAATAGCATACCCAGCTCTACCTGCGGCAATAATGCTCATGGCCATTCCAAGGCTCCATATCACACCTCCAAGAATTCCGATAAAATGGACGGCTGTAGTTCCTGCTATGTAGTCCTTAAATGTAAGAGGATTACCTTCAAATGGTTTCTTCATTATCAGGTAGTTAAACAGAAAATTGCTGACAAGAACTCCTATTGCAAAAAAGAAGAGTGCAGAATATGGTGTCAGTTTTCCTTCTTCAGGATTTATGAAATCTGCCGCCATTGAGCTTGCAACAAAACGATAGAAAAGTGCCATCAGTACGCCTGCTGAGACAGAAAGTAGTATCCCCTTCCCTGAAACTTTCTGTAATGAAGCGCTGTGCCTCTTATAAGCAAAAGCATCAATGATAATTGCCGCAACAATCAGTGCAACTCCGCAGAACAGCAGAACAGGATTGCCCTGGGGTGCAAAGATGTAGTTAATAATTACACCAAGGGCCAGAGCAATTCCTACACCTACGGGGAAAGCAACTGCCATTCCTGCAATAGCCATAGCTGCAACCAGTAGGATGTTCGAGGCATTGAAGATCACACCACCAAGCATTGACTTTAAAATATTTCCGGTATGGCCTGAGAAATGTCAGAAACAAAACTTCTTCCTTCAGAACCAGAACTTCCGAGGGTAAACCCCAGAAGTATGGAAAACAGAACAATACCGGTTACATAATCCCAGTAAAAGAGCTCAAAACGCCAGGATTTTCCTGCGAGTTTCTGGGTATTACCCCACGATCCCCAGCAAAACATTGTTACTATGCAGAGGACAACGGCTAATGAGTAGGTTTGTGGTATGAACATTTTTCAGAAGATAAAAGATAAAAGTAAAAAGATAAAAAGTTATGCCCTTGGATCCCCTCCAGGGAGGGGTGAGGGGTGGGTTTAAAAAGGCTATTTCTCGAAAGAAAATTTAAATGCTTCATTTTTTTTGGAAGCAGTTTTGAATATAGTTGCCGATGTGATATATACTCTTGATCCTGCAGATTCAGGCCGTTTCTCACCTTTAACCATCAGCTTAACAGTATGGTCACCTGGCTTCAGGTTCAGGACATGCCAAATGCTTTCAGTATGCTGTTGATTCGCAAAATCATAATAAGTGTCAATAGTGCGGTGAAGGATTCCGTCAAGATAAATGTCGGCTTTGCCACCGTCGCGGTACCAGTTACCTTCGAGCGATATACCTGTTCCTTTGAAGTTTATTATTAATTCATCGCCGGTTTTTTCGGCAAACATCGACTGCTCAAGCAGCTGTTTGTCCCTTCCCGACTCTATCTTATAAACATCCCATTTCCCTTTAACCTGCCATTGGTCTTTATCGAAAATGGAAACTTTCCTGTCAAAAACAAGGTCCGGGAAAGATACTTCTGCTGCAGATGCAGATGGTTCTTCTGTTTTAATAAAGACTTTGTTTCCTGTTACTTTGCCTCCTGAGGTAGTAATAAAATCTATTGCATAATTAAATGTGCTCTTAACTGCCGTGTTAAAAGAATATGTTGTATGAATGAATGTTGAATCACCTATTTCCGTGACTCCTTCCTGCATTTCGGCAGGCAGGCCGCTGAATCCTTTAATGACTCCAAGAACCGCCAGTGCATTTGAGGGATTACAATCTGAATCCTGTCCGCAACGTGTTGATATTTCAAGAGTCTTAACCGGATCTCCCGCACCATAGAGAAGGCCCATAACAATATAGGCTCCATTCAGTTTGGCGTCAATATTGAAAGGAGATCCTGCACCGCAAATGTCAACATCACCCCACTTATCCTCAATCTCTTTCCATGCTGAGCGCCAATCAGCGGGGTAATGCTGATGAAGGATTATTACATCGCGGATAATCTTAGAATAATCACTTTCAGAAGGAATTGATCTTAAGGCCTTTTCAACAATCTTCGCAATATCCGAATCAAAGTAGGCTTCCGAATAGAGGGCTGCTACAAAAATACCGCCATATACACCATCGCCATAATTCATTATATGGCCTATCTTATCCGCGATCATTGAGGCTGTCCTTGGCATTCCAGGACACATAAAGCCAATATAATCGGCTTCGATCTGAAAATCAATATCATCGGCATGAAGGTTAAACTCAGGACTTCCCGATTGGGGTGCAAAAATACTGTCATAATAATTTTTTCTCGCCTGCATATTAGCGTGCCATAAGGGATAACCTGCCTTTGCAAACATCTCCTGGTATTTTTTTGCAGGAGCATCAATCCCGTATTTATCCATCGACATAAGGAATGTTAGCTGGACATAAATGTCGTCCTGCCACATGCTGCCCTTTATATCGGAAGGTTTCCATTTAATTGAATCCTCAAAAATACGGCTCTGGGCCCGGAACTCTGTAGGTGCACCATAAGTGACACCAATCATTTTCCCCGCCCATCCTCCGGCGATCTTGTCCTTTAATACATCAGGACTGATTTTCTTATATTCTTCGGATTGACTTTTGCAGGAATAAAACATCGCAAAGAATACAATTGTCAAATACAAAAAAGCTTGTTTTTTCATAATTCAATATTTATTTGTATATAACTTTAGTTGTTTTATTCTGCGTTAATCTGCGGAATCTGCGGGAAACGGATTTTTCTCCCGCTGATCTCGCTGATTTTCGCAGATAGGTACCCCTTCAGGGGGTTTTGGGGTGTGAAACTGGCAAATGCATCATTCTATCTTCAATGAACTTAGTTATTTCAGGCACCGGCATCTTCTTAATTACATATTGATGTTTCCCTTGCGGATCGTTCTTCCAGCTGTTTCTGCCATCAGGATAAACAGTTATTGTTCCTCTCTTTGTATCGAAAAATCCTTCTGTCCCGTAAACTGCGATCAGCACCGCCGTTTCATCCCAGCTCATGCGTCCGTTCCTGTCCTCTTCTGAAAGGGGGATGCTTATTCTGAAAACATCTTTCACGGGGCTGTTTAACACTGGTGCTTGAATTAACCGCAAACCTGTAAAAATATTCTTGCCAATCTCAAAGCCTGTGAAAATTATCTCGCCCGGCCAGTTTTCAAATACATATTTTGAAGCTGTAGAATCAATGAAGATATTAAATTCCCTGCCTTCAGGAAACCATCCTGCCATTGAAACCAGCCTTGTGACTTTCTTTCTGACAAGCTCATCTCCAGAAAGATCGCTAATACTATCAGGTTGTGATTTAAGAAGGTTGCCAAGATTTGTAAGAAATCCTACTGTAACGACAGTAACACTGTTATCAGGCTGGCTCTGAAGAATCTTTCTGTAAACCGATACCGCGTCGGTAGCATCCGAAGTTGAACCAATACTGTGCGGGTATTTGCCAACAATTGAATCAGCCCAGTGTTGTGATGATCCCATATTCGCTCCGGCCGATTTTGGAGCACCGATCTCCAGTCCTGGACGATTGAAATATGTATTTAAAACATCAATTGCAGGAGCAACAAGTTCATGCTTGTTCGAGGAGACGGTGGCAAGGATTTCTACTCTTCCGCTGTCGGCCATTGCATGAAGGAAAGCAAGGGCACCAACATCATCATAATCGGGACCAAGATCAGTATCAAAGATAATTTTAACTGCCTTGTCAGTTTGTTTTGTAGTCTGGTTTGAACAACCGGAAATTATCACAATTAAAAGAGCTGATCCAAAAACTAAATGTTTCATAATTTCTCGTATTTCTTTAATCCCTTATATATTTCTTTTATTTCTTTTATTTCTTTTATTTCCTGTTTCCTTATATCTCTTTCCTATACGGTGCTGAAGCCTGTGCCCCCATCCGCGTTACTGATATTGATGCAGCTTTGTTTGCAAAATCCACAGCCTCCTCAAGTTCTTTGCCTTCAGAAATTGCCACTGCAAGAGCACCGTTAAATACATCCCCTGCGGCAGTTGTGTCCAGAGCTCTGACAGGAACAACAGGGATATGCTTTGAAACCATGTCAGATAATAAATATGCTCCTGCTGCACCCAGTGTAATAATAACATTCCCGACGCCTTTAGTCTTTAATTTCTCCGCACATTTTTCTGCTGAAGAGATATCGGTCACTTTTATTCCTGTAAGCACTTCGGCTTCATTTTCGTTAGGGGTAATTAAAAACAGGCACTTCAAAATCTCGTTCGATAGTTGCTTTGCCGGTGCCGGATTCAAAATAACCCTGTTACCCTTCCTGGAAACTTTCTCAGCCACAAACTCCACAGTACTTACGGGTATTTCAAGCTGCATGAGGAAAACATCTGAAGGATCATTGCCATAAATCTCGTCAGCGATATCATATGCCGACATTGTCCCATTTGACCCTGGTGCAACAACAATACAGTTTTCGCCGTTCTGATCAACCATAATTAATGCAATGCCTGAAGGATTCTTCGGGTCCTTAACCATATACCTTGTATCTATCTGCTCAAAGTCAAAGATATGCTTTGCCTGTTCGCTGAAATAGTCATTCCCCGTTTTTGTAACAAATGTTACATTTCCTTTAAGCCTTGCGGCTGCCACAGCCTGGTTTGCTCCTTTTCCTCCCGGATTCATAAAGAATGTACCTCCGATTATTGTTTCACCCGGAGCTGGTAAGTTTTTCGATTTTACCACCATATCGGTATTTGTACTTCCGATTACAACAATTCTGCCCATTAATTTATGTCTTGTATAAACTTTTAATAAATAAATCTAAGATATAATTTTCTTTTTGAGAATATTTTTTTTCAATCGGGTAAGCAAAAATAAATTTGTCTTCTGACGGTATCAGACCAAATAAGTATATTTAAACACTAATAACACCTAAAAGTGTTTCCTGCTATGAATAAAAAGATAATAACATTCGGTGAAATTATGTTGCGTCTGGCCACACCTGAACATCAGCGATTTATCCAGACAACTTTTTTTAACGCCACATTCGGAGGCGGTGAGGCAAATGTTGCTGTTTCGCTTGCAAATTTTGGATTAAATACAGAGTTTGTGACACGTTTGCCTGGGAATGATCTGGGACAAGCAGTCCTCATGGATTTGAGAAAACATAATGTCGGCACACATCATATAATTCATGGCGGCGGCAGGCTGGGAATTTATTTTCTTGAAACAGGAGCAGTTTCAAGACCAAGCAAGGTTATTTACGACCGTGCAAATTCATCAATTGCAGAAATTAAGCCCGGCATGATAAACTGGGATGAAGTATTTGATGGTGCTTCATGGTTTCACTGGACGGGAATTACTCCGGCTATTTCAGAAGGAGCAGCATTGGTTTGCCTGGAAGGAATTAAAACCGCAAATCAAAAAGGCATAACTGTTTCCTGCGATCTTAATTTCAGGAAGAATCTCTGGAAATGGGGAAAGAATGCAGGAGAGGTTATGCCGGATCTGGTAAGCGGTTGCGATATAATACTCGGAAACGAAGAGGATTCCGAAAAGGTATTTGGAATTAAACCCGAAAAAGGAGATATTTCAAAAGGGGTTGTAAGTGGGGAAGGATATAAATCTGTTTGTTTAAAGCTAATGAACCAGTTTCCAG
>CAZCQC010000304.1:0-3694 GCA_964500155.1 uncultured Rikenellaceae bacterium
CGTTGATATTACCTGAAAACATGAAGGATAATCTGTTTTCCGGACTCATTACCAGGTTTACCACACCCGGAAAGCTTAAGTTCTCCGGCTTAACCTGTTCATTAAACTCAATCGTTACTTTTTTTAGCTGCTTTTTCCTCAGAGTATCAATATCTTCAAGCTGGATGATCTTTCCTTCCTTTATAATTGCTACTCTCCTGCAAAACATCTGTACCTCACCGAGTATGTGAGAGGAAAAGAAAATTGTCATGCCTCTCTGGTTTTCCTTACGTAATAGATCAAAGAATAGCGACTGCATGAGAGGGTCAAGCCCGGCTGTGGGCTCATCCATTATCAGCAATGCCGGCCGGTGAACAAGGCTCTGAACAATGGATACCTTTTTCCTGTTTCCTGATGACAGGTCAGAGATCTTCCTTTTGAGCTCGAGTTCAAAAAGGCTTGTAAGTTCTTTAATTCTGCCGGCAGCATCCTGTACTTCGTAAAACCTTGCAAAATAGTTCAGGAATTCTTCCACTTCCATATAGGAATAAGCATTCGCATCGGATGGTATATAACCAGTTTTCCGTTTTATCTCCTTTGTCTGACGTACAACATCCATTCCCAATATTCTTGCACTTCCACTTGTCGGAAAGATCAGGTTCATCAGGATCCTGATAGTTGTGGATTTTCCGGCACCGTTAGGTCCGATGAATCCGAATACCTCTCCCCTTCCTATCTCCAGGTTTACATTTTCAATACCCCTGGATTTACCATAGAATTTAGTAAGGTTTTTAATATCGATGACCGGGTCATTCATGGCTGAAACATTACTCCCTGAAATACTGCGTATTATCCCTTTTTGTAAAAATCAGTTGAGTGTTAATGATCAAATATAATACAAGTAAATGAAATCCGGTAAAAATATCCTGTGGCGGCGGCGGATGATAAGGCCTTTCCAAAAGTTACTTCTTTACACAGGTCAAATTCATCAATTTTTGCCGGTAAATCAGGGAATGAATTCAGACAAATTATGCATCTTTGAGGAATTCTTTCCGCATAAAAACAATTTCCTCATGAAAAAATCCGGTTTACTGCTTATCATGATGCTGCTTTCAGTCACATCGAAACAATCCTTTTCCTGTACAACATTTATCATGTCGGGGAAGTATACGCTTGATGGCAAGCCACTTCTCTTCAAAAACCGCGATACCGATGAAATGAAAAATTCCCTTGTGTTTTTCAATGATGGCAAATACAGGTATATAGGCCTTGTTGACGGCAATACCGATTGGGATAAAATGGTATGGGGCGGTTATAACGAAGCAGGCTTTGCAATAATGAACTCTGCTGCCTATAATAATAACATCGGCGATACCACGAAGTTCAAGGATCAGGAGGGGATCATCATGAAACTTGCACTTCAGACATGCAAGACGCTTGCGGATTTTGAGAAATTGCTCACTTCATTACCAAGACCGATGGGACTGGATGCCAATTTCGGCGTAATTGATGCATTCGGGGGAGCAGCATTTTATGAAACGGGAAATTACCGGTTTGTAAAATTCGATGCTAATGATCCGGGTATAGCTCCTGACGGAGTTCTTATCAGGACAAATCATTCAATGAGTGCCGACCTTTCAAAGGGATATGGTTTTTGCAGATACAATACAGCGGTCGCTGCACTAAAGAAAGCTGTAGAAGAGGGGAAAATGTCACCCCGTTTTCTTTTTAATTACCTTTCAAGAAATCTTTACCATTCAATAACAAAAACCGATTTGTCGGCCAACCTGCCGGAGAAAAGGGACTATCCTGAATTCAAATTCTTTATTGACTATATTCCAAGGGAATTAACAGCATCTGCTATTCTGGTAGTCGGTGCAAAGAACAGTGAACAAACGGGTGATGCAATGATGTGGACCATACTGGGTTTTCCACTTACATCAGTGGCTGTTCCGGTATGGATATCGGCAGGAACTAAGCTTCCCCGGGTTGTTTCAATGGATACAAGCCTTAGATCGCCGATATGTAATGCTGCCCTTAAATTCAAACAAGAGTGTTTCCCGATCACCTACGACAGAGGCGGCAACTATATTAATCTTTCGGCAGTTATCAACAAACAAAATAATGGCTACATGCAGAAGCTCAGGCCAGTTGAGGAGGTTATTTTTGAGAAAACCGGTTCATTGGTCACGGAACTGGAGAGCGGCAGAAGAAATGCAGGTGATATTCAATCATTCTATTCCTGGATCGACCGGTACTTATCAGAAACATATAAGGAGAAATTTAATTTTAGTCTGTTTGAGAACTGATCATTGCCCTCTTTGTTGAATTCAGTCTGTCTCATCCCCTTAAATCAACAATTCGATTAAAGTCATGAAAAATTCATTGTTTTTGGTCCTGATAATTTTGTCAATAACGGATTGCGGTGCACAGATAAAGAAGGAGGTTATTGTAACCGCACCTGAATTAAAGGAATGGATCTCCTATCTTGCTTCAGATGAAATGAGAGGCCGTGCAAACGGATCCACTGAAATGAAAAATGCTGCATACTGGATTGCCGGAAAATTCGGTGAAAACGGTGTTGAGCCGGTAAGTCCTGACAGTGGTCTTATACAGAACTATACTTTCACTTCACGTCAGCAATCAATTAAAGAGAGAAATGTTATCGGCATTATTGAGGGGACCGACCCCACATTAAAAGATCAGTATATTGTTCTGAGCGCTCATTTTGATCATATCGGAATAAGACCGGGACTGAAACCCGACTCCATATGCAACGGAGCGGATGACAACGCTGCAGGCACATGCACTTTAATCGGAATTGCCAGAACAATTGGTTTGTCTGGCTTAAAACCAGGAAGAACTATAGTACTGGCGGCATTCAGCGGAGAAGAATTCGGAATGAGAGGTTCGCGCTATTTTGTTTCCAATCCGCCTGTCCTTCTTAAGAAAATCTATGCTGACCTGAATTTTGAAATGACAGGTCATTCCGAATACCTTGGAAAGAATAAATATTATATGACCGGATGCCAGTACTCAAATCTTGATGATCTTATAATAGAATATAATAAGGGATCCGGGTTTCAGCTTATTGATACTCTGCCAATAGCAAATAGGCTTTTCAATTCGTCTGATAACATAGCTTTTTCGAGGGTTTCGACTGCCGAAGGCAACACGCTGGGCATTCCAAGCGGTACTTTTGCTACATCTGCCACTTCCGGCTATCTTCATAATGTCACTGACGAGGCAGAGCTTTTTGACTTTGATAATATGGCAGAACTGATCAGCCATTTCAGCGACCTTGTAATGTGGTTATCCAACAACAAATCGGATGTAGTATGGACTGATCCGGCATTCTCAAGGATCAAATAACCTTATCTGCAAATAGCTTGTCCCCGCTGGACTTCGCACCATTTATTCCAAAAAATATCAATAGGTTTAATGATCTCATATTGTGTTACAATAACTATTCGATGTAAATAAGTAATTATTTTACCTGTAACGATATCTATTTCAATAACGTCCGACTAAATAAATGAGATTACCTATGGTGAGCATTTACTTTAACCCAGACAATATTGATTACGTATATTAGTTTATTTGAAGCATCCGGTTCAAATCCGGCGACTTATTTAGTTTTATAATGCTGTCCTTAGAAATATTATATCTTCAAATCTTTAAAAAATCCAATTTATGAAATCAATTCCTTTCCATG